>NZ_JBITDJ010000009.1:0-209136 GCF_044454085.1 Streptomyces sp. NPDC051569 | reverse complement strand
CCCGCGGAGCGGGTAGGAGAGTGCTGCGCACTCTCCGAGCGCGCCGGCTTCGCCGGCGAAACGGACGCTTCGCGTCCGGAAGGGCAGCACGCTTCGCGTGCTGCTGTGGCTCGGCTTCGCCGAGCCGGCCCTCCGGGCCTTGAAGTCCCCCCGCTGCGCGGGGACTTGCGCGCGCGTTGCGCGCTGAACACTGCGGCCGCTGCGCGGCCTGAGCGATACGCTTCGCTTCTCGCTGGAACTTTCCGGCTTCGCCTACAAGTTCAATGGGCCCGCTGACGCGGGCGGCTGGCTGGGTGTTAGGGGGTGCGGGAGTATCCCAGGTTCCAGGCGCGATGGGGTGAATCTGTTGACTTCAGCCCAGTCGGCGCCCGGGGCTGTCATGGTGGGAGGGAAGATCGTGAGAAGTCTACGGGGTCTTCCAGAGTGGCTGTGAACGGTTGCTGCATCAAAGTGAGTGCGGATAAGTTCTGGAGTGAGAGCCTAGTACCTCTGCACGAGGGTGGGCAGCGGAAGGGCAGTGTGTTTCGTGGCGGGTCATGGACGGCTTCGGCCTCATCAAGTCGAAGCGGTGGATGCGACAGCCCGGGCTTTGGAGATCACTCCTGGCGGCGAGTTGGCCGCGGGCGGTCTGCGCGCTCAGGTGATCGCTGCCACCGGGTCGGGCAAGAGCTTGATCGCGGTCTCCGTTGCCGAGGTACTCCGTACCCGGCACGTGCTGGTGCTGGTGCCCAGCCTCGATCTGCTGGGACAGATGGCGAGAGCATGGCGTGAGGGCGGCCGGGACGGGGCGATGTTCGGCGTGTGCTCGCTACGCGGGGATGACGCGATGGGACTGCGGTGCACTACTGACGCGGACGAGCTGGTGGCGTGGCTGGAGGGGCCACAGCTGGTAACGGTGTTCGCCACGTACGCGTCGCTGGGCCTGGGGGTGCTTGAGCGGGCACACGCCAAAGGGCTGGCCGGTTGGGATCTGGTCGTGGTCGACGAGGCGCACCGAACGTCGGGTGCGGCAAGTAAGCCGTGGGCGGCGGTGCACGACAACGCGAAGCTGCCGGCGCTGAGGCGGCTTTACATGACGGCGACGCCGCGGCTGTGGGAGGTCCCTGAGGAGGGAATGGAGTCGGGGGCCGGCGGGCATGTGGTGCGGGAGTCTGCCCAGGTGGTCGCGTCGATGGATGACGAGGCGGTCTTCGGGCCTGTGGTGTACCGGTTGTCGCTGTCCGAGGCCATCGACCGTGGCATCGTCGCGCCGTACCAGGTGGTCTGTGTGGATATCGAGGATCCCCAGCTGCAGACGGTGCAGCTTGTGGGCGGGGCCGCGCGTACGGACGCGGTACGCGGCGCGCGCCTGGCCGCGTTGCAGACCGCGGTGCTCAAGACCGCTGCGGAGCAGCGGTTGAAGCGGTTGCTGACCTTTCATTACCGGACCAGTGAGGCGGAGGCTTTCGCCAGTGGTCTGTCGGCGGTGGCGAAGTCGCTGTGGGAGAGCGATGGGCAGACGTATCCGGAGCCTGGGGTGCTGTGGGCGGACTGGCTGTACGGGGAGCACAAGGCGCAGCACCGGCGCCGGGTGCTGGAGGAGTTCGCCGCCGGTGTGACGGTGGAGGGGGTGGTGAAGGAGCGGTGTGTGCTGGCGTCGGTGCGGGTGCTGGGTGAGGGCGTCGATACCAAGAATTGTGATGCGGTGGTCTTCGCGGACGTGCGTGGCTCGACGGTGGATATCGTGCAGGCCGTGGGGCGGGCGCTGCGGATGCAGCCGGGTGAGGGGAAGACTGCTTCGCTGGTCGTTCCGGTGTTCCTGGGGCGGGACGAGGAGCCGGACGACATGCTTGCCTCGCGGGCCTATGGCGAGCTGGTCAAGGTGCTGACCGCGCTGCGCGCGCACGATACCGAGGCTGTGGAGCATCTGGCGGCGCCGCAGGCGGCCGGGCGGCGGGTTGCTGGTGGTGCCGATGCGGTGGCTGCGGGCGGGGTCAGCGGGCCGGCGCAGGAGTTGCTGACGTTCTCCACTCCCCGTGACCCGGCTGCACTGGCCGCGTTCATCAGTCTGCGGGTGCTCAGGCCGGAGACGCAGTTCTGGCGTCGCGGGGTGCAGGCCGCCCTCGCCTACCGTGGTGACCACGGTGATCTGCGCGTGCCGTACGGGTACCGGGCGCCCGACGGCTTTCCGCTCGGGGTGTGGATCTCGGAGCAGCGGCGCGCTCACGCGCGGGGGCGGCTCGATGCCGAGCGGGTGCAGCAGCTCGACGAGCTCGGCATGATCTGGAGTCACCGCGATGTCGCCTTCGAGGAGGGACTCGCCGCGGCCAGGGGCTGGGCTGCGGGGCACGGTCACCTCCTCGCTCCTCCGGACGCCGTGTGGCAGGGGTACCCCGTCGGGACCTGGCTGAAGAATCAACGGGGCGCGGCCCGCCGGGCCCAGAGCGCCGGCAGCGGGGGTCCTGGTGAGGCGTCGGGCGGGTTGAGCAAGGAGCGTCGGGAGGCGCTGGAGGCCATCGATCCCGCGTGGTGCCCTGTGTGGTCGGTCGGCTGGCAGCGCTGCTTCCATCTTGCCCGCGCCCACCGGGCAGGCGGGGGCGTGCTCCCGGAGGAGGCCGGGCAGCTCCTGGTCCAGGGCGAGGACATCGGTCACTGGATCGCGGTGCAGAGGCAGGAATGGGACTCCCTAGCCCCGGCCCAGCGATGGCTGGTTGGGGAAGCCCTGGGCATCGAGCCGGCTCCCCGGCCGACCGAGCCGGTGGTGGTGCGGCGTACGCGAGCCGAGATCTGGGCCGCCAATCTGGGCGCCGCAGCCCAGTACCGGGCCCGTGAAGGGCACCTGGAGGTACCGCGGGCCCACGTCGAGACCGTCGACGGTGACGCTCACGCTCTGGGCGTGTTCATCGCGAACAGCCGCACACGTAAAGCGAAGCTCGGACCCGAACGGATCGAGGAGTTGTCCGCGCTCGGCATGCGCTGGGCGTAGAGAGCTGAACCGGTCGTTGGTGGGCTCGTCTTGGGGTTCGGGCGGGTGCCGTTGGTTGTCGGCTGGAGGGGAGCGGGTGGCTCGTGTGGGGGGTCAGTCACACTCCAGTCGGATCATATTGTCAATTCTTTACAATTTTCGTCCCTTTTGGTGCCATTCTTGAATTTCAAGGAGGTATGGGGTGAGGGATACCGGTATAGAACTGAGGCGCTTCCTCTACGAAGCCGAGAACGGAAGCTACGATCTTCCGCCGATGCAGCGCACCTTGTCCGTCCACCCGGCGTTCGCGGTGAAACTGATCGACTCGCTGTACCGCGGGTACCGGGTGGGCTCCTTGCTGATCTGGGAGCCACCGGTGGGGCAACGGCCCGCCTCGGGCCGCTACCAGGCGTCCCAGGGACGGCCACGCTGGTGGATCCTCGACGGACAGCAGCGCAGCACCGCGTACGTCGGTGCGTTCGGGCGCCGGCCGCACTGGATCCCCGCGGACCGCTGGCAGACCGTGGGCGGGCCGGGGCTGGAGGTCGCGGTCCGGTTCACCACCACCGGCCGGACACAGTTCCGTCCGTACCTTCCCGGCCGGCCGCGCTATATCCGCCTCGCGGACCTGGTGACCGACACCGACGCCGACATCCGCTCTCTCCTCGAAGGGGCCGGGATACCGGCCACGGACGCGCGGGTGGAACAGGCACTGCAACTGAAAACGGGGCTGCAGCAGTACGTACTGCCGGTGGAGTGGCTGGCATCGGACTGGGGGGACGCGGCGGAGAACTTCATCCGCCGCAATCCGACACTGCGCTCCGAGGAACGGGCGCTGTGCAGCCTGAGCATCGCCTACGAGGACCTCCAGCGCGATCACATCGACCAGCTGGTGGAGCGTGGCAGCACAGCCGGATTCCCCGTAGCGCTCGACCGTCGTCAGCTGAACCAGGTCCTGCAGGGATTCCTGCCGCGCAAGGCCCGCCACGGGCAGGGGCGTTGGGCCGAGCAGAATGCCGTACGGGCCGCCGCGGAGCGCACCGAGGCGGCGGTGGGGCAGGTGATCCCCTTCCTCCACCGGCAGGGCATCACCCACGACTCCCTGCTCTGGTCACCGCCCGTGATCCGCGTACTCGCCGCCCTCTTCGACCGGTTCCCCCAAGCCGCCGGCTCTGCGTTCACCTGGCGGTGGCTGGCGCACGCCGCGGCCGGCCAGCACCACAGCGGCGGCCCGCACTGGTCACGCAACATCCACGAGAGCCAGCGCATCCTGGCCGCGGAATCCTTCACCGAGGCGCAGCAGATCATCGCGCAGCACGAGGCAGGTGGGACGGTTCCCCGGCTGCGGGCCCAGGACCTGATCGGTGCTCCCGGAACGCGGGCACGCCTGGGGGCTGCCGGGACTCTCTACGCGATGGCGTGCGCCCATCAGACGCGCGGGCCCGTGGTGGATCTGGCGGACCCCTCGGTGGTGTTCCCCGATCCGAGGATGCGACCTCACCCGCTGTGGCAGGAGGCGGAGTCTGGGGCGGCGGCCTGTGCGCTGGTGACCGAGAGAAGTGCCCGCGCCATCAAGGCCGGTGGGGGGTGGGGGCGTGAGGCGTTCGAGCGCCTCGATGTCCCACCTGGTGTGCTGGCGGCCCATCAGCTCTCGGCCCCGGCCGGCGGTGGCCCGGTGTGGAGCGTGGAAGGGCAGGCCAAGGAACGGGCGGACGCGGTGGCCGAGACCATCAACACGTTCCTGGACCGGCTCGAGCCGCTGTCTCCCGCGTCGTGAAGGGGCCTGGCACGGCTCCAGGCGATGGTGAGGAGCAGGCGACCTGGCAGGGGGCGGGGCTGTACGCCAACGAGGACGGGTACAGCGTCGCCGGATTGCTGAGCCGGTGGCTGCGGGAGGGCTCGAAGGGGCGCGGCCGGTGCCTGACCCTGGTGGCCGGCTACGTCAGCTTCCGAGGCCTGGAGCTGCTGGTGCCCGCGCTGCGCGAGGTGATCGGCACCAGTGCGCGGGTACGGCTGCTGATCGGGGCCGAGCCAACCCAGCGCGCTGCTTTGATCGAACCGGCCCTGGGAGATGACCGGGACCGCGGCGTGGCCTATGCGCTCGGGCAGAGCGAGCGGGCGCTGCGGGCGGAGCTCGACGGAGTGCCGACAAGCGCCTCGAGCGCCTGGCGCCTTCATGGGCTGCGGCAGTTGCTGCGTCATCCGCAGGTGGAATGCCGCAGGTGGGAGCACCGGTTCCTTCATACGAAAGCGGCCGCGGACAGGACGGAAACCTCCTGCAGGGCCGTGGTGGGATCATTCAACCTGAGTCTGCCCGGCCTTCGCACCAGCGCCGAACTGGGCCTGGCCTCCCAGACAGCGCGGCAGAGCCGCGCGACGTCCCTGATGGTCGACCGGTTCTGGGAACAGGGCGCGCCCTACGACCTGGCCGGGCTGATCGATGAGCGGCTGTGCCCGTATCCGCCCGAGCTGGTCTACCTGCGGATGCTGCTGGCCCGGTTCGGCGACGAGGTCAACGCCTCCCCCTCGCCGCTGCCGCTGAAGACTTTCCAGCGCGACGGCGTGGCCAAGGCGCTGGCGGTGATCGGCCGGCACGGGGGTGTTCTGCTGGCGGACGAGGTGGGACTGGGCAAGACCTACATGGCCGGTGAGATCATCCGCCGCTGTGTCGTGGCCGGCGAAGGGCCGGTCCTGGTGGTGTGTCCGGCGCACATCAAGCAGTCCGTGTGGCGGCGGCGCCTGGGCGAGTGGGCGCTGGAAGGCGTCCATCTGCTGAGTTACCACCAGCTGGCCCTGCGGGTGGGCCGGCTGGCTCGCGGGCGAGGCCAGTGGCGCCAGTACGCACTGATCGTGCTCGACGAGGCCCACAACCTGCGCAACACCAACACCTGGCGGTCGGCACTGCTGGAGCTGCTCGGCCGCCAGTCGGTGCGGCCGGGCATCCTGATGCTCACCGCGACCCCTGTACAGAACCGGGGCCGCGACCTGACCCAGCTGCTGCGGATCGCCGCCGCGCGGTACCAGGAGGAGCCAGGTGGCGACGAAGAACGCTCCCGGCCCTCGTTCGACGAGCTGGAACGGCTGTGCGAGCGGGCCGACCAGCTGGGCGAGCGGGAGAGAGGACTGCTCCACAGTGAACTGGACCGGCTGACGGTACGCCGCACCCGCCCACTGATCACGCAGGAGTACCCGCGCGACATGGGCGCGCTCCGGTTCCCTGCCGTGCGCCAGGTCCCGGTGCGCTACGCGCTGCCCGTCCCGGTGAAGAAGCTGTTCGGAGACGTACTGGACGCCGTCGGCCACGACGACGCCCTGTCCCCGGAGCAGGCCGCGCATCTACGCCTGCTCCGGGGGCCTGAGCCCCGGGTGGGCACGCTGCGGCTGGCCGCCTACAAGAGCGACTCCTACCGGCTGGAAGACGCCGAGGATCCCGCGTGGCTGCCTCTGCTGACGGGGCTGTTGCGGATGTGCCTGCTCAAACGCATCGAGTCCTCCGTCGCCGCCTTCGCCGCCACCGCGTCGCGCATGGCCGCGCGCACACGCACCGCCCTGGAGGAACTGGGCCAGGGAAAGGTACGCGTCCACGTCCCCCAGCGCCTCAGGCAGGACCTCCTCGTCTTCCTGGACGGCCCCGCCGGCGACACGTCCGACGAAGAGGACCTGAACTACAACACCCTCATCGACCGGTACCTGGGAGGGGAACGTCCCAGCCGCGAGGAGACCCGCGCCGCCGACCGGGACTTCCGCTACCACCCCGCCGGCCTCTTCGACACCCGCCGGATGCGCACGGACCTCCAGCACGACCTGGGCATCCTGGAGAACCTGGCGGCCGCAGCCGGCGCAGCCGTCACGCACGATCCCAAGCCGGGGGTCATCCGCCAGCTCCTCGCCCGCATCGCCGAGAACACCGGCTCCCCCAAGACCGTCCTGTTCGCGAGCGCCCGGGTGACCACCACCGACCTCGGCAACCGGCTCCGGGCCGCCGCCGGCCTCACCGAGGGCGGCCTGCAAGCCTTCCACGGCCGGATCGCCAACCTCGGCGGCCCTCAGATCCCCTCCAAGGCGCACATCGCCTCGGCGCTCGGGCACTTCGCCCCGCTCACCGCCGCAGACCTCAGCAGCGAGATCGGCGAAGAGATCCCCGAAGACCTCTACGACCTGCTCCTGAGTACCGACATGCTCGCCGAAGGCGTCAACCTCCAACAGGCCGCTCACCTCATCCACTACGACCTGCCCTGGAACCCCAAGATCCTCGAGCAGCGGCTGGGCCGCATCGACCGTCTCGGCTCCCCGCATGCGCAGATCACCTCCTACACCGTGCTCCCCGACACCGGTCTCGACCTCGTCCTTCGGCTCATGGACCGGCTCATGGCCAAGACCCGGATCGCCGCCGCGTGCGTGGGAACCCCCAGCGAACTGTTCCCCGGAGCACCCGTCGAGCCCCGCAACTTCGTGGAGCTCCTCGACCACCTCGACCGGCCCCCGACCCGCCGCGGGCGCCTCCCCCTGGCGGAGTACCAGCGCATCTGGCTCGCCCGCGCCCTGCGCCAGCCCCCACTCAAAGAAGCGATCGACCACCTCCCCCTGTGGTCCGGAGCCATCCACCCCGGCCACTTCGCGGTCCCCGGCGTCGTCTACTGCTTCTCCCTCACACAACTCCCCGGCCGGCCGGCCACCACCGCGTTCGCCCGGGTGTACGGCCACCCCCGGTACGAAGCGATCACCCTGGACGCGGCCCGGTGCCTGGGCCAGGCACACCTCGACCTCACCCCCCTGCTCGACACAGACACCCAACAGCCCGTGCCCGCCGCACCCCAACCCGACGTCGCGCCGGCCGAACTCCAACTGGTCTGGGACCTCCTCGACTACGCCCGTAACCAGGTCGCCCACGCACACGCCATCCCCGACGACCTCGCCAAGCACCGCATCCACCTGCTCACCTGGATGCTCCTGCCCAACCGCGACACACCAGCCGACCCCCACACCACCTCCCTCTGAGCCCCTCCCCCTGAGGCGAATCGCCCGAACACAGACCGGGAGAGAGCGGGAGGAACCTGCGGCGCGCGATCTGCGCGGACCAGGCCCCCTTGCTGGAGCTGTTCCTCGGCCGCCGTCCGGAGCGGCACGGCCTCTTCTCGGGCACCGGGGCCCGAGAAGACGAACAACCCCGCGATGGGTCAGCGCCGAAGCAGGACTGTCAGCGTCCTACGGCACCGCGGGCTGCCCCGGCCCGTCGGCCGACTACGCCCCGGACGCGAAGGCGACCCGAGCCACCGAGTGCCCGTCACCGCACCGCGCCTTGAACGCCGGAATCAAGGCCGGTTCTGTCAAGGACCCCGTCACTCGTTCGGGGGAAGCAGCGTCTGGGAACACAAAGGGTTCGCCACGGTTGCCACGCTGGCAGGACAGGTCTGCAGAGCGCGGACCGCAGAGGCAGGGGGTGTTCAAAAGACCGCACTCCCCTCCGAGGAGGAACGCCGTGGGATCCTTGAACATGAGCCGCGAGGTGCGCGATGTCATCGGCGAGCAGCCAGCACTGCACCGCACCGCCGCGCACGCCCAGTGCGTCAAATGCCAGAGCTTCCTCACCCCTCAGGACGACGTCAACGTCTCAGCCCTGGTGGGTGGCAACAGTGTCGCCGTGTACTTCGGGCACGCCGCCTGCATGCGGTCGACCGTCACCCAGGGTCAAGGCGAACTCCAGCCTGTGGACCAGATGCACATGTCGGCACTCCTGCTCAGGCACAACGGGAACCATCGCCCGGTACTGGTCGGTGAGTTGAGCACTCCTATGTCCGGGCAGGATGGCAGCGGTGTGTGGTTCGACGCCCACAAGAGGTACCTCAGCCAGGAGGGATTCGCATCCGTCACCAGCCTCGCTGACGTTGCGCCCGTCCTGCCCGGATACAGGGGCAATCTCCGGTACCGCGCCCCCGGCCAGCCCGACGGCAACACCGACGAACTCCTCGTCATCAGCCCCGACGGCCCCTTCTACGAGGGCACCATCCGAACCTCCCCCAGCTGGCTAGCCGCTGTCAGGGCGCAGCGTCAGTGCACCCTGTACATGGGGCTGGTGGGACTACGCATCTCGGACCCCGACAGTGTCACGGAGCACAGACGACTCCGCGAAGCCGCCGCCGACGGCACTCTGCAAGCCATCCAGCTCCCGCTGGCCATGGCGGGCGCGGCTTTCTTCGGCTGACCAGGAACGTGAAAACCACACGGGCGCAGAGGAGTTCGTCCCGTCCCGGATCCCCGGGCTGTCTCCAACCCTCCGGACATGCAGCAGAGTTCTCACCACTAGGTGGCGCGCCCACACGTCACCTGACCTGCGGACCGACGCCACAAGGGAGGGGTCGCGCCACGCTCGCTGAGTACCTGATCCATATCCTCTGCTGACGTGGACCGGGGCCCATGTAGCGTCAGCGCCAGGGGGATGAGTTGAACTTCGACGAGAACGAACCGCAGTCTGTTCGAGATGAGCGCTTCGCCGCAGAGCGGGCCCAACGCAGAGAGGCACGCACGGCTGCGTCGCTCGACTCGCGGGGAGCGCACCTCGGTGTGGCCCTCGTGACCATCGCCCTGGTCCTCCTCAGCTGGAACGGGAAGCTGGTCGCTCTGGGCATCGTCGGCGGAGTCTTTCTGCTCTGGTTCTCCGCAGCCCTCGCATGGGCCTACGCCGACGGGGACCACGGCCGACACGCACTCCAGCGCGCGTATAACGTCACCTTCGGATGGGGCGACGGGTTCTGAGAAGCAAGGACAAACCAGAGGGTGCGGATTTGACGTTCGAGGCGTTGAGGTCCGCTCTGGTCCGGAATGGCTCCATCAGCGGGCCCGCGGCCTTGGCTGCTCTTCTGTCGGGCGCGCGGTGGGAGGTCTCTTCGAATTCGGCCTCGGCCCACTCGTTGTGGGCGATCTGGTGCGCCCGGCTGGACATGTTGGTGGAGACGGGAGGATCTGATCCGGGCCGGCTGGAGAGCCTGGCTCAGGCCGTAGATGGGCTCCACGATGTAGGAGACGCACGGGTGTACCTGGCTACGGTCACCGACCCGCCACGCCGGTTTCACGTCTACCTCTCAGAGGACCTCGCCCACTGCGTCGGGGCGTGGGAGGGCCGCGTGAACGAGCAGGCTCCCCGCATAGCGACCTGAACCGAGGCGGCCAGGTCTTCCTGAAGACTCCCCACTCAGTTGAACGCCGGAGCGAGTGGGGCGACGAGTAGCCCTGGCCGTTTTCAAAGATCCTCATCACCCCCGCTTGAACGCCCTGGGCTCTCAGCGAAAGCGCAGCCTGGTCAGAGGGCGCGGGATTCGCCGCCTGGTGAGTGGAGCTTTACAGGATCAGCCGGAACATCCGTCGGGGTGTTGGTTGATCCAGGAGAGTCCGCCGAGGTCGAGGCAGTGGCGGGCTCGGGTTACGGCGACGTAGGCCAGTCGTGCTTCGTCGTCCGCGATGGGGCCCGGCAGCGGGCGGCCGGCGGCGTCGGTCTCCTCCAGGTCCTTGGGTGGGGTGAAGTCGTCGGCGATCTTGACCCGTTGCCATTCCCGGCCTTTGGCCTTGTGGGCGGTGGAGACGGTCACTTCGGCGCGCGTTTCGTCGGCGAGCTGGTCGAGGGCGGTCAGGATGGTGGGGGTGCCGTGCTTGTCGACGAGGTTGACCAGCGGCATCAGGTCACCGCCGGCCGGGTCGCGTTCGGCGTAGTCCTGCAGGTCTCCCCACGTGGTGAACAGGATGAGTTCGGGGTGGGCGGTGCGACGCCCGGCTTTGAGATCCCCTGCGGCAAGGGCCAGGGCGCGGAGGCTGCCGCCGCCTCCGACGAGTGCGACGCGGCGGCCCTCTTCGAGCAGTTCCATGACGGCGGCCATGGCGCCGACGTTGGTGCGGCACAGGACCGCGTCCGGGTCTCTCACGGGCGCGAGGTCGGTGGAGATGCTCTCGGAGCCGGTGAGGCGCAGTGGTGCGGAGGCGATGGTGAGCCATCGGTTTGCTTCGGTGGCGAGACGTGGGCCGAAGCGGAAGGATTTCGAGAGGTGCAGGGAGGTTCCGTTGAAGCCGGTCATGACGTCTTTGGCGCCTCGCCATTGGTAGATGGCCTGGGCGGAGTCTCCGACCATGACGAGTTGGGCGTGGGCGCGCTGGGCGGTGTAGATCTGCTCGACAACGGGGTTGGTGTCCTGGGCTTCGTCGAGGAGGAGGAAGTCGGTGTTGATCTTGGGGTTGGTCAGTGCCCAGATCTTGAGGTAGTGGTCGTGTTCGAAGCGGACGACGCCCTGGTCGTAGGTCTGGAGGTCGGCCCAGGCCTTACGCGCGAACGGCAGAATGGTCAGGGCGAGTTGGCTGCGTAGGTCGGGGGCTTCGAGGCCACGTAGTCGTGGAACGTGGTGGGGCGCGAGGGCGGGGTCGGCCGAGTGGCAGAAGCGGCTCACGGTGCGCAGGGTGGCGTAGGACTGGGCGCGGGGTGAGAGGTCGCGTTCGCCGAAGTGCACCGGTTTGGTGATGCCGAGGGCGTGGCCGGTTTTCCAGCCTGGTTGGCGTGGGCTGTTGAGGCGGGTGCGGTAGCGGTGCCCGAGGGCAGCGTAGGCGAGGGCGTGGGCGGTGGAGCACTGGACGGTGCGGGGGAAGCGGGCGGCCGCGTCGCGGACGATGGTCTTGTTGTAGGCGAGGTAGCGGCCGCGGCGCCCGGTGCCGTGGGCGAGGTAGGCGAGGGTCGTGGTCTTCCCCGTACCGGCGCCGGCTTGGAGGGTCAGGTGCTCGCCGGCATGGAAGGCCTCGGCTGCGGCTGCCTGTTCGGGGGTGGGGTTCTGCACCTTGTCACTCCGGTGGTCAGCGGGCGGCGGGGAGGCGGGTGGCGATGTGCTGGTGGTGGCGGAGCGGGTCGAGCGGCTCCCATTCCGCGCGGGCCAGGTCTGCGACGGTGCGCGCGGCGGCGTGGCTGGGGCAGCGCTGGGCGCGCCAGCGGAGTTGTTCGGTGTACGGCAGGTGGCTGAGGTCGTAGAGCGCGAGGAGCGTGTCGGGCAGGGTGCGCTGGCCTGTGGTGGGGCCGGCCGGCTGGAGGGTCCAGGTGCCGGGGGTGGTGGGGTTGAGGACGGGGAGGGGGCAGCGGTGGCGTTCGCGGGTGCGGGCGACGCATCGGATGTCCTCGACGGGGTGTGAGGCGAGGTAGCGGCCGTGGAGGAGTTGCACGATGGGCCGTGCGGGCCGGCAGGCCGCAGCCGGGTGTCTGGGGGTGGTGGGCTGCGGCGCGGGTGGGATGAAGGCGCCGGTGTCGATGAGGCGGCGGGTGCGCAGCGCGAGGTGGCGTCGGAGCTCGGTGAGGTGAGGGGTGGTCGGCACCGGCGCGCCCTGGCTGGCGCACAGGAGCGGGTGGGGGATGCGGCACCAGGGGGTGTCGTCGCCTTGGGGGTGGGCGATGCCGGAGCTGACGTGCCAGCGGTAAGGCGCGGGCACGGCGAGGGTGGGTAGTTCGTGGGGGTGGAGGCTGATGGGCTGGTGGCCGGGGCGGTCGTACCAGTCGGCGGGGTTGCCGCATGCCTGGCAGAGGCCGCGTTGGCCGGTGCGCAGCAGGCGGGTGGGGCTGCTGGGGGTGATGCCCAGTGAGCCGGTGCGGCGGGTGCGGCGGGTGCGGGTGCCGTCCCAGTGGCGGTGGGATGTTTCGGGGGTGCGGGGCATGGGCGCGAAGGTGCCAGGCGGCGCGCCGTGTGGGGGGTATCGCGGCCGCCGGTGTCCCCCGGACGGCCTCTTTCATGGCTACGCGGGTTCGATCAGCGGGTGGTGTGTCGGTTTTCGGTGCCGGTGAGGGTGATCTGTGCGGGGGTCTGTCGGTGGCCGTAGTGGTCAGTCGGTCTTTGTTCCGGGTGGGGTGTGGCCGGTGCACAGGGGTGGCGAAGAGTTTGTCGAGCGGGGCGTCCAGGGCGTGGGCGAGGGCGTGCCAGGTGCCGAGGGATCCGATGGTGCGGCCCTGCTCGATTTCGATGAGGGTGCGCCGTGACAGGCCGCTGCACTCGGCGAGGTTGTCGTAGGTCCATCCGCGGTCGGCCCGCAGGCGCGCGAGTTCCAGGCGTAGCTCGTCGTGGTTCGGGTCGGGCGGGAAGATCATCACCTTCCCATCCGAAGGTGCAGACCCCTGCCTGTCAGTGCAGACCTCTGCCCTATTTGTGCGGGTGCTGGGCCGGACGAGGGGGCAGAGGTCTGCACTACGGTGTGCCGCCATCACCACTCCCCCGCCCCGCGGGCCCGGGTCGGGGCCGGATCGAGTTCAGACAGGACGAACACGCGCGCATGAGGCTGTGCACCACCCCCATGGCGACGGTGCGACGCACCTGGACCGTAGAACTGCGCCCCGAGCACGGTGGGCCGGTCCTCCTCTGCCGGCAGTGCGCACCGGACGCCCGGCCGCTGCCGGGAGCGGCCTCGAGATCCTCGGCGCTGGCTCACCTCGCCCGCCACGCACGCGCGAAGCCCTTGCCGCCATACCTGAGGACCTGCCAGTGCCACGAACGGGGCTGCCGCTGGCACCCGCGGCACCGCGGGTGTGCGGGACCCGTCCTTCTCGTCCTCACCCGCGAGCGCAACGGACGCCTCTGGCGCCTCGCCGACGCGTGTGCGGCATGCGCGAGGGCGACCGCGGGAGCGGCGGTCGTGCCCGATAGCGTTCTCACCACACCGCCGACGGAGCTGCCGGGCATGCCGGGCAGTGCGGCGCAAGGACGGTGGCCAGGCAGCGGTCGGCGAGTCCGCGTACTGGAAACGCTCTGCTACCTGGCCACCGCCCTACCCCAGGAGACTGGTGCCGCAGCCCGGCTGCTCGCCGTGCAGTGCGTGCTACGGACGAACAGCAGCGGCATCGTCCGGTTGCCCGCAGGGTTTCTACGCGGCATGCGCCTGCACAACGACCCCTCACCCTGGCAGGACCTCGAACAAGCCCACTGGCTCCATCACTTGCCCACCCTCGGCCACCAGACGTTCCCCACTGCGGCAGCGCGCCTCCTGGATCCCGCCGTGCTCCTCCAGCCGGGGAGCCGGCATCGGCGGCTCCAGGCAGCCGACTGGGCCCTGCGCAACTCCCGGCCAGGCATGGTCCGTCAGCTCGACGCGGACGTTCGCCTGACGGCCCTCGTCCTCCGAACCTGCACATCAACCGGTACCGCCCAGGACCAAGACAGCCACATCGGACCTGCGCGACTCTCGGCTCTCTGCGGACTTCGCCCGCAGAGCTTGCCCCCGGCACTCGATCTGCTCACCTCCGCCGGGTTCCTCAGATCCTGGAGTGCGGACTGCACTCCAACCGGGCTGGCATGGGCCCTCGCCCACCTCTGAGTACCTTCAGCCGCGGAGCGACCGGTTGCCGGCGATGAGCTTGAAGAGCTCGAGCAGCCGGTGATGTTCGGCGCGCATCCTGTCGTGCGGCGGATGTTCGGCTGCCGTACGGCCCCGTCGCCTCACTTCCACAGGAAGGCAACGATAAAGATGAGTTGCCCCAGGACCACGGCGAGGACCACTGAGTAGACGACCGCAGCCCGGAGGACGGGATCGGCGTGCAGCATCCTGATCTTCGACATGCGCTCCTCCTGGGGGGGCAACGAGCTGTGCCAGTTTCAAGCGGGTCCGCGTGTGATGCCACAGCGGCCACTGGTCACTCGGGCATCCGCACGCGTGCAGCAGGGCGTGAAGTACCTCCGGTGCAAGCCTTCGAGGTGGGTGAGGTGGGTGTACTCGTGCATGCTCTCGGCGTCCGGAAGTCGTTGGTGGCGCGGCGTGACGTCGCCGCAGCAGCGTCGAGGGGCAGGCGACTTGGGCTTGGCAACCACCGGTCTCCGAATCACTCCAGGAATAATTGATGGTAGGATTCCGAGGCGTGATAGGGGGTGATGGATGGTGGCCGAGGATTCGCGTGCAGAGCCTGCGATGCTCGCGCTTGTCCGCGAGTCCCGCAGCATGACCCAGGCTGACGTGGCTGCCGCCATGGCTGCAGCTTCTGGGGACATGGGCACTGCGGTGTCCCAGGGGTACGTGAGTAAGGCCGAGTCGGGGCGTCTGGCAGTTTCCGGTGAACGACTGGAGTTGTATGCCGCCGCCTTGTCCTGTCCGCCGGATCTGCTGTGCCTGGACCCGCAGGTGCATGGGGTCGGGGTCGGGCTGATCCACCACCGCAAGCGGGCCTCACTGCCGGTGGGGGTACTGCGCCGGATCCACGCGCAGCTCGCTCTGACGCGGATCCAGCTCAACGGCCTGCACAGCGCGGCCGCGGAAGAGAGCGTGCAAGCGGATTTCCCTCAGGTCGAGCTGAGCGACCTGATCACGCCGAAGGATGCCGCCCGCACGGTGCGCAAGCGGTGGGGATTGCCGGCCGGGCCAGTGTCCGATGTCGTAGGCGCCGCCGAAGAAGCCGGGGCTCTGATCGTCCTGCGGGATCTTGAGAGCGACCGGCTGGACGCGGTCAGCCAGTGGGCTGTCGGCCAGGCCCCACTGTTCCTCGTCAATCGCCGCGCACCCGGGGACCGTTGCCGGTTCAGCGTGGCCCACGAGATCGGCCATCTCGTACTGCACCGTGAACCAGGATCCGGTCCGGAACAGGAGAAACAGGCCGACGCCTTTGCTTCCGAGTTCCTGATGCCCGCAAGCGACATCCGCAAGGAGTTCGCCGACGGCGTCGACATCGCCAAACTGGCCAGTCTCAAGCGTGGCTGGCGGGTTTCCATGAGCGCTCTGCTGCGCCGGGCTCTGGCGTTGAACGCCATCACCGACTGGCAGTACCGCACGGTTATCATCGAAATGTCGGCCCTGGGATATCGCACTGCGGAGCCGGTGCACGTTCCCCTCGAAGAGCCCTGTCGCGTGCCGATGCTCGTCGACAGGCTGCTGGAAGAGCGCACCTTCACCACTGAGCAAGCGGCCTCACACGCTCATTTGCTCCCCGGGGATTTCATGCGTCTCTACCGCGAAGGCAACCGCCTGCTGTCCGTAAACCCTCCTCGAAGGTGACGACATGACCGGCACTTCCCCCTCTGATCTCCCGCTGCCCCGCACGGGGAGCGACTCGTCTGACCAGCCCGCCGGGGCGGCACTCCGCCCTCCTGGTCCTTTGGACGGCCGGCTGCTGCTGCACGTCTCCAAGTCCCGCCTCTGGCAGGTCCGCGACCACATCGACACGGACCGCGGGGGTCTGGTGCTGTGCGGCGACGGGGCAGTCAGTAAGGCGATGGAGCTGCGGAAGGAGGAGTTCACCGCGCCGCTGCTCGTTGATCCCGAGGTCTACACGTCGCACGTCGCCACAGAGGAGGCGCCGTTCCCGCGGACCGAGGACGAGGGGTTTTCCTTCGGAGACCCGCAGTTCGACGACCCGCTGCGGGTGTCGTTGAACAGGCAGCGCGCTGCGGGTGTCACAGCACCGATCACTCCGACCGGTTATATCCAGGCGGAGGACTCCGCTGCGTTACTGACCGCTACACGGCAGGTCGAGGCTCTGGACGATCCCTCTGTCATCTTCGCCGCGCCCGTCGACGTCGGGTGGCTGCAGGACGACGACAGCGTGCGCCAGCTCATCGGGGCGCTCAACCTGATCAGGGGCCCCAAAGCCCTCATGCTGGGCGGCCAGATGGATCCGCTCGGGCGTTTCCCACAGGCAGTCAGCAACCTTCGCCGAGTGCTGGCGTCGGTGCCCGGCGCCGCTTTGATGCGTACCGACCTCGCGGTCTTCGGTGCCCTCGCTCACGGGGCATCCTTCGGCTCGTTCGGAACGACCGGTTCACTGCGGCACATCGTCCCGCCCGGTCAGCCGGTCCAGTCCACGAGAGGGGTGGTGGCCGCCCCTCACGTGCTCTTCCCTGAGCTGATGGGTTTCTTCCTCGGTTCGAAGATCGCCAAGGCATTTGCCGCGGCGGACGGCCCGCCGTGCAACTGCCGGGTCTGTGACGGCGAGGGACTGGACCGGTTCACCAGCATGCACGGGGAGCACCAGCGTCGGGCTGCGGCACACAACGTCGCGACTATGGGCACGTGGCTGCACATGCTCATGGGGGCTGCACACGGCTTCGACCGGCAGATGCGGTGGCACGAGCTGTGCCGCACCGCGGTCGAGCACTATCCCATCCTCAACGCATCCATCGACCAGAAGGGCACCTTCAAGCCCGACGCGCAGCTCAAGCGGTGGGCGGTACTCGTACCCGATGTCGTTCCCCTGGGTAGTTCGGTCCCGGCAGGTCAGCGCACCAGCTGATACAGCTCCTCGGTGAAATTCCAGGCCGCGGCCGTGTGGCGCTTCGGCCGGTAGGCGCGGGGGTGCAGCACCATCTCGATGCCGGAGGGTGAGTCGAGCAGAACCCCCACCCCGTAGAACGACGCCTCGTTCAGGAAATCGTCCATCCGAAGAGCCGGACGCCGCAGCAGAACCGCGCGGCTGCAGAACGGGGCGAAGCGAGTGGCCGCCTCCAAGCCCCGCCTCGGCTGCTCCGCGATCACCACAGCCAGGTCCACGTGCAGAGGGCGCACCGCGTGGCGGGTGACTTCATACCGGTCACGGTCGGCCGAGCCGGCCGGGAGTCTACGTACGGCAGCCCTGTCCCCCGCGCTGAGAGAGTCCAGGGGCACGGGCAGGTCCACAGGAAGAGTCAGCAGCGTTTCCAGCGGCCCTATACCGGTGAGGGCATCTATTCCGGCGCGCTGCCGTCGGGTGTGCTCAGTGGAGTCGAAGCGATAGAAGACCAGGGCGTCGGAGCCGAGCAAGGAGAGCTTCTTCGCGTGGCCGTCGGGGTGGACCAGTGCGCCCGAAGCGGCTCTGACCGAACTGCCCACTGCGCTGCCCGCGACGACTGCCATAGACCCCACCCTGCCCTATTGCGATTCCCATGCCTGTGGAGGCATCCCGTCTACTGAACCTGAGCGGGTGACTCCTGCTCTGCCAAACTGTCCAACACCGGCCGAAGCAACGGCCACAGCGTGGACTGCGCCGTGATCCGATGCCAGCGACGCCTCTCGCCAGCCACCGCGGGGACGCTCTCCACCAGTCCTAGAGACATCAGTGCCCTCATCGAAGACCTGTAGACGCCAGGTTGCACCCCGTGCCGAAGGGCAAGATCCCCCATACAAACCCCTTGAGTACCTGCGTGCACCAACGCCCACATCAGCTCGGCACGATAGCGATTGCCGAACAGCTTCGCGGAGGCACGACGCATCTGCTCGTGAGGCATGATTCATGATTCATTAATTATGCTGTACACGTCAAGCAGGCGGAAGAATCCGTCGCCGGTGAGACTCCTGCTCCAGCTCGGGACTTTCAGCGGGCGGAGACTTATCGGCACCGACGGGCGCCGCCTTGTGCCACCTCAAAGTCAGTAATCGGATCGTCAGACATACTCTGGGCCAGCGCTGGCGGCGCCGGGCTCTCGCCAGGCAGCGAAGCTCCTGGCGGCGAGCGTGCAAAGGCCCGTCAGGAAGCGGCTCGTGGGTTCCACCGCATGTCCAGGGCTTCGAGGGCGTCGAGCTGTTCTCGGGTCAGCCGTTGGGGGTTGGAACGCTTGTCGGCGATCCACTTGCCGAGAGCGATGGGGTGCCCGTCGCGGCAGACATACTCAAAGGGGACATTGAGGTGCTGGTGGCGACGCCAGAAGGCTCGCGCGGCACGGAGGCCTTTGGCGAAGGCCCACTGGGAGGCGCCGCGGGGGCGGCGGAGAAGGAGCGCCAAGGGGTGGGTGAGGGGGAGGGCCCCGAGAAGATTGTGCTGGTCGGGGACAAGGCGGGGCAGGTCGTCGATCTGAGCGTCCAGCCACCGGGTGAGGGTCGAGTCGTCGCTGTCGGGCTTGAGGTCGGGGAAGGCGAGGCCTCCGCGGCGGGCGAGGGCCAGGGCGCGCGCGTAGGTGCGGTGCCATTTCCACGCACCGTGCCAGCAGGAGTTCCACCAGGGGTAGATCTCCGTGAGGGCTCGCTGGTAGCAGTGGGGCAGGGTGCGCTCGCGTACTTGCCGGCGGCAGTCGGCGACCCAGCGTCCGATGGCCATACCGCCGTGGTGTTCGTCGGCGCGCGGTGCGAGGTGTCCGTGGTGGGCGGTGTAGTCGCGGGCGATCTGGAGCCTGCGCTCGATGCTGTCGGGCGGGTGCTGCCAGAGCATGCCCAGAGCGTTCAGTGCCTCGACGCGTTCCGGGAGCAGCATGCTGTTGAGTCGCATGGAGCGCTGTTGGCCGATCCACCAGCCGAGGTAGAAGCGGTCGGGGCCCAGGTAGCGGCTGGGTATGTCGATGTGGCCGTGTTCTTGATGGAAGCGTGCGGCTCTTTGGAAGCCTGACTCCCAGATCTGGTTGGGCGGGTTGGCGGCTTTCAGGCCGAGCAGGGGGATGATCTCGTCGGCGCGTTCGGGCCTGGCGACGGGTTTGAGTACTTCGGGTTCGGGTGTGAGGCGGGCGTATTCCACGCGGTGGAATGTGTGTTCGTCGTAGACGCTGAGCGCGATCATGACTTGGTGCAGCAGATGGTAGGGCGTCTTGCGTGTGGCGTCGCCGATGTCCTGGCCTGGGGCGATGTACACGGGAATGATGATCGTGGAGATCTTGCCGTCGCCGGGGGTCTGGCGCAGGGCGCGGCCGACGGCCTGGACGATCTCGACAGAGCTGGTCTTGGGGTCGGCGAACAGCACGGAGTCGATGGCGGGGATGTCGACGCCTTCTGAGCAGGTGCGGCAGCTGGTCAGTACGGATCGCCGCGGGGCCGTGTTGGAAGGTGCGGTGTTGAGGGGCGTCGAGGCGAAGGCGGAGAACGCCTCATGCCGCTCGAAGCGGCTCTGCCGGGCGTTGACTGTGCCGGTCTGGAGCGGAGCACGCGTGTGGGAGGGCATGAACGTGTTGGTCTCGGCCAGGGTGTCGGCGAACATCGCGGCTGCTGCGACACGTGAGTGGAAGGTCAGGGTGCGCCGCAGGTCGTAGGCGTGCTGGGCGCTGAGGAGGGCTGCTTGCGCAGCTGCCACGCGCATTCCTTCGGATCCTGGGGCGAGATTGGTGTGGCGGTTCAGGACGCGGCGGAGGTCTTCGTCGCGGATCTCGATCGCGACGATGCGGTAGTCGGCCAGGAGCCCTTGGTCGATCGCTTCGGCCAGGGAGATGCGATAGACGACGGGGCCGTAGAGGCGGAGGTCGTCCATGGAGGCGATCTCGCAGAGTGGTTGTGGCACCAAGCCGCTGTCCACCGCTTCTTGGTCGAAGACCCGCGGCGTCGCTGTCATGTAGAGACGGTGGCGGGCGGGCAACGCGTCGTTGTCGTGGACGAGGCCCCACGTCTTTTCGAGGCTGCCTGCTGAACGGTGCGCCTCGTCCGCGATGAGGACGTCCCAGCGCGGCAGGTGAAAAGTACGGTGTGCCGCAGCGATTTTCTTCAGCGACTGGTAGGTGCAGAACACGTTGATCGAACCGCCGGCGCGGGCTGCCTGTTCGGCCAGGACAGAAGCACTGCTGATCATGGTGAGAACGCCGTTGAGAGCGGGATCCTCGGGCTCGTCGCGTGAGCAGAAGCCGACGTAGCGTCCAGGGCGTCCCTCGCGGTACCAGGCAGCCGCGGTCTGCTCGATCAGTTTCAGTGTCGGCATCACTACCAGGGCGCTGCCGTCGGGTGCGGCGTCCTGGGCGGCGTTCACCCCGACCAGGGTCTTGCCGGCGCCGGTGGCCATGGTGACAGTGACACGGGGGGTGCCGGCGGCGAAGTTGCTTGCACAGCTGTTCCGGGCGATCTCTTGGTGGCCACGCAGGTGGGTCCGTAGTCCGTTGTCTGTCAGTGTGGCCACGGTTCCTCCATGGGCCGCGTGTACGAAGTCCCTTGATCAGCAGGGTGGAAGAGGGCTTCGTGGGCTTGCCGTGCTTTGTCCGGTGGTTCACCCGAACGAGTGACGCGGGTCTTGAATGGTGTGTTTGAGTCCGGCGATGGTGTCGGGGAGGGCCGCACACGAAAGGGGATGGTCTGGGTGTGGGATGTTCCGGGCTTGTTCGGTCCGCACCGGCCGCTTCCCCTGCGGGTACGGCATCTTGCTCGTGAATCGACAGGTTCGTTCGTGAACCGGCTGGCTCACGCCAACGGCCTGGAGCTGCAGGACTTCCTGGAGCGGGTCGGACAGGGCACCCGCTCGACGGTGAAGCCCCATATGACCGAGATGTATGTGAACCGTGCAGGCCGTGAGTACCTGTCGGTGCTGGCGGGCCGGCCCGCGGAGGAACTCCGGTGGGCGCTGCCCAGCCTCGGTGACCGGTTCCTGGAGCCGGATGACGAGGCGGCGGTATGGCGGTGGCGGTGGAGCCCGAAGGAGGGGCAGGTGCTGCGGATCTGTGATCTGTGCGCGGCGCGGCGCGGTATCCGGGAGGGCGCCTGGTTCATGTGGCCGGACAGTTGGTGGCTGTGTGTGGAGCACGGACGGTGGACGGATGATGCGGGCGGGGAGAATCCGCCGGTGATTCGGCTGGGGGCGGTGCCCGAGGTGTTGTCTGCGCATCGGCAGCGGCTGCGTCTGGAGCGGCGTCTGGGGGCGGGCGCGGGCGGCTTGTTCGCGGACGCTTTCCAGGTGGTGGCGCAGTGGTGGATGTACATGCCTGAGGCGCTGGTGTGGATCCAGCGGGCGTGGGGGGTGGGTCTGGAAGCACGCGAGATGCGGGGGATTCCGCTGGTGACGTACCCGGAGGCGGTGGCTCTGGCTCGGGCGATGGTCGTCTTCGAGCGGGAGGGGCGCCGCGGCGTGCGCGATCGGCAGTACTGGCTGGAGGCCGAGGTGAAGCCGCTCGTGGACTCCTGGGCTCTGGAGTGGGATGCCTGCCGGGTGCCGTTGCTGGAGTGGCTGACCCTGCACAGCGCAGAGCGTGCCGAGGCTCGGGGGAAGGGTGCGCGAAGTGGGCAGCTGACGCTGTCCGTCGGTCATCGCCGCGCCGCCGAGCAGTCGGGAGGCGTGTTCCAGCGGTCCTGTCTTCCGTGGCACCTCGGTTCGTATGTCGTCTAGTCGACGTCAGTTCGGTGGATGCCTCCGGGACTTGGAGTGGGGAATGGCGCACCACATCACGGGGCCGTTTCCCGTCCCGATCGGTAGGCCGGCTTCACTTCTGCCGGGCGTCGGGATGCCTGATGCCGAGACGTCACGCTGGCCGCGGCTGTCGCCGTGCTGCGAGCCGGCCGTGGTGAGGGTGGCGTCATGTCCGCCTTGGCCGCCGGAGCCGCCGGCAGGTGAGAGGTGACGCCCGGCAGCCTTCCGGACGGGGTATCGGTGCCGGACCCGGGAGGGAGCGTCGTGGTCCTGTATCGCGAGCCGTACGGGGCGGTGCGCTCGTGTGGTGCGGCCCGGCTGCGGGGGGTGGAGCTGGAGGAGTTCGGGCCGGTGAGTGAACCTGTGCCCTATCGGGGGCGCAAGGGCATCATCACCTACTGGCCGGTGGCGACCCGGGAGCAGACGGTGGTGTGCGGCAGCTTGCGGCAGTGGCGGCTGGCGGTGGAACTGGACTTCGAGCCGGCCTGGGCGGCGTTCAGCGCCGGCCCGGTGGAGCTGGTGTGGCGGGAGGGAAGCCGGGTGCGCCGCTGGCGTCCGGATTTCGTGGCGCGCACGGCCGGCGGCGAGCGGCAGGTGCTGGCGCTGCTGCCGCCCGGGAGGGAAAGTCTGCCCGGACGGAGACTTCCGGTGCTGCAGGTGGTGGCGCAGGCGGCCGGGTGGCGGGTGCGGCTGGTGCGTGAGCCGTCGGGAGTGCGCGTGCGGAACCTGGGGTGGCTGGCCAACTACCGGTTCCCCGAGGGCGGCGAGGATGGCCGGACGCGGGCGCTGCTTAGGGCGTTCAGGGAGCCTACGGGCCTGCGGGCGGGTGTGGCGGTGAGCGGGCTGCCCGAACTGCCGGGTCTGGATCTTGCCTACCGGATGCTCTGGCAAAGGGAGTTGCTGTTCGACTTCGCACAGCCGCTGCTGCCCGACGCCCTGGCCTGGACGGCCTGAAGGAGAAAGGACGGCGCATGGGAAGGCAGGAGGGGCTGGTGCCGGGGCCGCTGGCCATCGGGGCCCGGGTGCACTGGCAGGAGCACGAGTGGGAAGTCGCGGCCTGGCAAGGACCGAAAGTCACGCTGATGCCGGTGGAGGACGGGGAAGCCCCCTGCGCGGTGTCGTACCGGTGGCTGGTGGGTGCCGAGGACTTCGCTGTCCTGGACCCCGGCGGCGCACCGGTTTCGGACGGCGCCGCCCTGAAGGGGCGGGGGCGGCCGGAGGACCGGGAGGAGGAGAGTGCGCTGTGGCAGGCGCGCATGGTCGAGATCGATACCGGCCTGGCGCCCGGCGCGGGCGAGCCGCAGCAGGGGTTCGGACCGGGGACGACTCTGGCACAGCGGTGCGCCGCGATGTCGGCACGTCTGGCCGCCGACGGGATCCGCTGCTCGCCTCACACACTCGCCGACAAGCGGCGCAAGTGGAAAGCGGCCGCGGAGAACGCGGCCGTCCTGCTGCCCGAACCGCGGGACAGACGGCCCGGAGGCTTCACCGACCCGCGGTGCCTGGCCGCCATGCAGGAGGTGGTGACACGGCGGGCACTCGCGTCGGACGTGACCATCGAGGTGATCCGCGAGGAGGTCGAGGACCTGCTGCGCTCCCGGTACGCCGCGGAACTCGACGACCCGGCTGCCGCGGGAGCCTTGCTGCCCTCGCGCTCCACGTTCTACCTGCGGATGAAGGAGTCGGGTCTGGCCGATGCCCTGGCCGCGCCGACGCGGGCCCGGGCCGCCCTGGCCTCTGCACCGCCTCTCCCCCACGGCGGGCGTGAGGTGGTCCTGATCCCGGGAGAGGTCACTCAGGTCGACACCACACCGCTGCGGATCCTGGCCCGCGGCGACGACGGCCGGCCCACTGCCACGGAGATGAGCGCGCTGATCGACGTGGCCAGCCACAGCATGTGCGCCCTGATGATCACACCCAGCCGCCCCGGGGATACCAAGAGCGGACAGTCCGGCCAGGCGACCCGGGCCATCGACCTGACGCTGATGCTGGCGCAGGCCTTCGCGCCCTGGCCCGTGATGCCGGGCTGGGACCCTCTGAGTGCGGCCGCTGCCTCCAGCCTGCCGTTCGGGGCGCTACGGGCTGCGGACGAGCGGTTCACCGAGGCCACGGCCGCCCGCCCGGTGATCCGCCCCAAGCTGATCATCTACGACCAGGGCAGCCCCTATGTGAGTGAGCACTTCACCGAGGTCTGCGACCGGTTGCGCATCGCCCGCCGTCCGGCGCGCAAGAAGACTCCGGACGACAAACCTCTCGTCGAGGGCTTCTTCACTACCCTCGCGCACGGCTTCAGCCAGCACGTCCGACACGGCTGGCAGGGCCGCAGCCACAAGAAGCGCGGCCGCGGAATCGACCGCATGCCGCTGTTCACCATCGCCGAACTTCAGCAGATGGCGCAGGAATGGGTGGCCCTGGAGTACCAGCAGGCCCCCAGTGCGGGGCTGCGTGACCCCTTCCGGCCCGGAGTGGCCCTGTCCCCCAACGCCATGTACGCCCTCCAGGTGGCCCGCAGCGGCTACCGGGCGATGCCGCTCTCACCCGCCCAGAACCGGTTCTTCCTGCTGGCGAAGTACGTCACCCCCGGCAAGGGCGGATTCATGATCGACTACCGGACGTATCAGCCGATCACGCAGGACGCGGGGCACTACCGCGAGATCCTCCTGCGCGGCCCCTCGAAGCGGCCCGGCCGCAACGACAAGTGGGAATGCCGCTTCAACCCCTACCGCCCCGAGCGGGTCTGGCTGCTGGACCACACGTCGGGCGCCTGGGTGACGTGCGACTTCCGGCTGCGGCATCTGCTGCACGACCCGTGGACGGCGGACATGTGGCAGGAGCACGCCGAGCAGCACCGCGCCGCCGGCGGCAGTGAAAAGGACGAGGAAGCGATCGCCCTGTCCCTGGCGCAGCGCAACCGGCGCCGGCGCAGCCGTAAACCGCCGCCCAAGCGCACCGGCGTCGAACCGCCCTTCCAGGGAATGGAGCTGGAGACCGAACAGCCGGCCCGGGACCGCTATGCCGATCTTGAGCCGTTCGACTTGTCGGCCCTGCGGCCCTACCCGGCGGTGCCCATGTCCCCCACCGCGCCCCCGTCCGTGCCCGCGCTGCCCGCGGGCGCAGGCGATGCGGATGTGCCGCACGACGAGCGGGCTCATGCTCCGCATCCGCTCGATGCCCTCTTCCCCTCCGATGTCACCGACGCCCAGGCGGACACCTCAGCGGCTGGAGCAGAAGCGGATCCGTACGGAGCCTACGAGGTTGTCGAGGCGGAACTCCTGGACACCGACGCCGACAGCCGGAGCGATAACGGGGAGGGCAACGAGGACGGGGACGAGGTGTGGGAGATACAGACAGGCGGCGGCATGGAGCCGTGAACGACTCGCCACAGCCGGCCGCACCAGGCGGGCTCCCCGTACCGAACGAACCCGGCCCGCTGGGCGCGACCGCCGGCAGGACGAGACACAAACCGTGGACCGAACACAGAGAGCAGGGTCATGAAGGCAACCGTGGAACTACGCAACCAGCGTGAGACCCGTCTGCGCCAGCAGATGCGCGACACCCCGATGCGTCCTCTGCCGTTGTTCCAGCTCACCGGGTGGAACCACTGCGTCGACGAAGAAGTGGAGGTGCCGGTACGGGCGAAGGACAGCGTTCCTGACGCGGGCAGGCGTACTGACGAACAGGCCATCGCCTACCACCGGCATCTGCGGATGGTGGCCACCGACGCAATGGCCCACGTGCAGGAGACGGTCGTGGCGGCGGTGCACCGCAACAGCGGGAGCCGCGAAGGCCTGATGGACCATGTCATCGACGGGCCTCCGGGCACCGGCAAGTCCTGCCTGCTGCGGGCGGTGGGACGCACCGCCCAGAGGGAGATCGAAGCCGGCACGGGTGGCAGGCAGGCGGACAGGATCCCGGTGGTACACATCACCACCCCGGCGGACCCCGAGTCGAAGGTGAACTGGATCTGGGAGATCGCCTCCTTCCTGGGACTGCAACCCGAGCCGAAAAGCATGGCCGAAGTCCTGGAGATGCGCCGCAACCATGACCTGACCCTGCCGGTCAACTACATCCTGGAGAAGACGCAGACCCGTCTGTTGCTCATCGACGACATCAACCGTGCGACCCCGCAGCAACTGGCAAACGTGCTGCCCTACTTCGACTACCTCCGCGACAAGATGGGCATCTCGCTCATCTTCTGCGGCACCGGTGCCGGCGAGATCCTGCACCAGGCGCGCGCCCTGGCCTGGGACCTGACCCGGGTCAGCCAGGAGAACCGGCAACGACTCGAACACGCCGGACAGCACGCAGAGCTCATCTCCTCCTCCCCCAAGGCGCTGCTGCCAGTGACCTGGCTTCACCCCCTCCCGATGGACTCCGGAGACCAGGAGGTCTTCCACCGGGTGCTGGCGAGCTTCGAAACCGACCTGAGCCTGTACCGGCTGGAGGAAAACGCCCTGTCCAAACACGCCGCCGTACTGCACAAGCACACCGGCGGCTACTTCAAAGCCCTCACCTACGTCATCTCCACCGCCGCCGTCCACGCCATCCGCAGCGGCAGCGAGAACATCACCCTCAAAGAGATCAACGCCGCGGCCGCGCAGCTCGTCTGAGGCCGCCCCCTGCCGCCGGAATATCCCCATCGGCGGCAGGGACAGCCTGAGCGTCCAGGCAGCAGACCCTGGCAAAGGACGGCCGGTGCAGATCGTGCCTGCCACGGCTTCCGCCGCCACACAGGCCCAGGAGCAGGAACTTGTGTGAGCAGCGCGGGGCAGGACGGTGCAGGCCCGCCTCAAGCTGTTATGAAGCGCGCCGATACCCAAAGCAGCACCCAGCGAACCGGTACTGCGGATACGTCATCCCAGGGTTCGCCGAAGGGGTCTTCGGCCCGAGCCGCCGTTTTCACGGCGCCGCGCCGCCGTGGTGCACGGGCGACCACCGCGCAGAGCGACGCCTTGGTTGTCTTCGATGACGCGTAGATTGGGTGGCACCGCCGATCGAGCCAGGTATCGCGGCCGAGAAGTACGCGGCAGTCTTGCGGACGCGCGCCTCGACAGCCGTCCGGGGAGGTCAGGATGCTTCAGGAGGAGAACCAGTTGGCATCGTCGGCCGCATCTGCCAGATAGGCGTCAGAGCCGCTGCTCGCAGCCTTGTCCGCTGCCGCCACGAAAGGCATGGGGTAGTCGAACGGGAACTTGAGAATGGTGGTGGCCTCGTCGGCGGTGAGGTGGGCCGCCCCTGCCGATATTAGAGCGCCGGGACCGTGTGCCTTGAGCGCGGTAAGGGTGCCGGGGGTGTGGTAGTTGCTCATACGCACGTTGAGTGCCAGATGAGCGGGCCAGGCAGCGGTGGTGTAGGTGGACATGTCCGCCAGGGTTGCGTCGGTGAGGGGACGCAGCGCCGTTTCCCCGTGTGCAACGTAGTGGGCGACCGCGAGGGCGGTGCATGGAGCGTGGGACGCGGCAGCGGAGAGAACAGTGGAGGACAGGGGGCGGGCAATTGTGGCGCCCAGACGGCTTGAGCTCATGAGCAGGGCCCAGCGCATGTCGTCGGGAAGAGCCTGGAGGGCTTCGTCGATATGGGGCAGGTGCCCGGTCACGAGGGCTTGGTCGGCTGTCGCGAGCAGGCCCAGTACCCAGGTGGCGCGTGAGAGTGGATCGGTGTGGGTGGTGAACTGCTCACTCCACCAAGAAGAGTCAGTGCGGTGGCTGCGCAGTTCCTGCAACAGGCGTCCGTAGTCGGGGGCGGGGCCGAGGGGTTGTGAGCCGCCGGTGATGTCACCTCCGGTGGTGAAAGCGGTGGCCGCCGCGCCGATCACGGTAATCTCCGCTGCCAGCCAGCACGGTCCGAGGATGGCAGTGACGGCCCGGGCCGTGTTACTCCAGGGCGACGTGGTGCGTTTTTGTCCCTTGCGGAAGGCGAGAGCAGCCTGCAAGGTGCTGAAACCCGGATCGCGCTCTTTCAGACGTCTCAGGGCCGCTTGGCGTTGCTGGCTGGGCAGGCCAGGGTCGCTGTGCCCGACCCCCTCCAGAAGGGACGTGGAGCCGTCGTCCGCCATGCGGAGGAAGTTCTGCGGGCGCAAAATGCGCAAAAGGTCAGCGGCGTAGTCGGTGGTGGGGGAACTCAACTCGCTGGCGTGCCCGTTCACAATCGCCTGGACGAGTAGCTGCTCATGGCGGGAGCCCGGCGGCGGGGTCAGCCCGGCGCGGAGGGCCGCAGTGGCAGCGGTGTCGTTGGCGAGCGTGAGACGTTCGAGGTCGGGCGGGGTGAGCTGGCGGGCGCATCGGAACGGTGCGCCGATGTTCAGCCAGGCCTCTTCCCGGCCGGTCCCCAGAGCCGCCTGCATGTGGGGGTGCCACCAGGTGTAGAAGGCCTCGGCATCGTCCAGGAGGAGGACGGCGAGTTGGAGTCGTTCGGCGGAGGCCGGGGAGGCGGGGTCGTTCGCGATCTGTTGCAGGAACGCGTTGGCCAGGTAATCGGCTCCACGGTCCGCGGTGGGAAGGGGCAGGTCGTCGTTGGTGACCAGCTCGTGGTGGATGAAACGGATACTGAGGTCGTCGAGGAACAGTTCCGCAGCTCGCCGCTGAGTGCGGGGGCGGCCGCTGAAAACGCCGTCTGCCAGCAGGACCCAGGCGGAAAGGCGCAGTTGACGGGGACGGGAGTCTTCGTCCCGTTCTTCTTCCAGTGTCTCGACGAGGCCTGCCAGTTCGTTGGGCCTGGAGAAACCAGCGAAGAATCTGGTGGTGTTAAGCCAGTATCCCCTGCGTACCAGTTGGCGCAGGACTTCGGCCCGGTCGAAGGTGCGCTGGTCGGCGCCTGCGAACTCGTAGAGGTAGCGGGCGGCGAAGTACTCCCTCAGGGGCTGGACGTCGAATTCGAAGGTGCCCTGCACTTTGCTGGTCAATGCCCAGACGCGGTCGGTGACGGCGGTGAAGAGGTCGTTGACCAGAGTGACGTTCTTGTCGACATCGAATAGGTAGTTCATGATCGCCCGCCGGAGTTCACGGGTCGGGAGCTGGCCGTTCCCGCCTTCCTTCTCGGCAAGGGCCTGCAGGTGCCAGCCCAGGTACGCGGTGACTTCTTCGAGGTCGGTGCGGTGTTCGTCGACCGCGGCGGTCTTCTCCGCCTCACGGTCAAGGAAGGTCTCCATATAGGAGGTGTAGAGGTCGGTGCGGTTGGCGGGCACCGAGTTGCCGCGCTTGTGCATCAGATACAGCAGGATGGTCAACTGCATGGGGTTGTCGGCGAGCTGGGAGATATGCGCTTCGGCGGAGCGCTGGCGAAAGATCCGCTCCAGACTCCGACGCTCCTTTTCCGGCATATCCCGTGATTGCGCCCATTTATGCAGGTAGGTGATGCGTAGTTTCTCACCCAGCCGGTTCAGGGCGATGGTCTCGAAGCGCTCCGGGGTGGGTTCGGCCAGTCCTCCCACATTGGGACGGGTCGTGACGATCACCTGAGGCCGGAAAGCCGTCCGTAGCCGTGCGACGAACATGTCGATCTCGTGGACGACCCGCTCGCGGGCATCGCGGCGGGCGACCTCGTCCAGGCCGTCGAGAACGACGAGCACCGGCAGGCGCTCGAGGATGTCGTTGACCGTGGCCACCGTCGCGGGCAGGCCGCCGCTGCGGGCACTGAGCAGGGAGGCGATGAAGGTCTCCAGGGAGCCACGTGCCCGCGGCCTGGGACGGGCAGGGCGGTCCTCGTCATGAAAAGGGTCGTTCCCGTCCAGCCAGGAGGCGTAGTCGCGCAGATCGATCCTCAACGGAAGCCGCGGATCGGTGAGCAAGACTCTACGCAGAGATGTCCTGGACTCCTCTGCGGGTTCTTGGCCGTTGAGGTAGGCGGCGCGGTGCAGTTGGCACAGGTACTGCCCGAGCGTCGACTTCCCCTGACCTGGTTCGCCTCGCACGAGAGTGAACGGCTGACGCGTGCCCAGCAGGTAGTCGGCGGCCCCGCCCAGGGTGTCGATCTCCGACTGCCCGAAGCCGTGTTTCATGACTGCTGCCGGCATCGCCACCCGCACTGCTTCGACGTCGATGAACAGGTCCTCCAGGCGGTGGGAAGTCAGATCGACCTGCTTGAACTTGACCTTGGCGTCCTCATCCCACTGGGTGGCGATAACCTTCATCGCCAGCGTCCGCAGGGCATGATCGTGTGCGGCCTGGCCCGCTCCGTCGATCAGGTAGCGCACCAGGTCCTGGCCGGCGAGCATGTCTGAGTACGCCCACTTCAGCTCGATGGGCGCAGCGTCGACGCGCGCATCGATGTCAGCACGCCACCAGATGCTCATGGGGATGCCGAACGTGGCCGCATGCTTGGCCAGAACCTCGTCCAGCATGTCCATGGAGCCGCGCTTCGGCACGGCTGTTCCGGCTACCGAGGTCAGCAGGTGGTAGGCCTTGGCTCCTTCCTTGACCAGGCGGCGGATGTTGTCGGCCTCGCCCTTGATCGCTGCGTTCAGCCACGCGACCGGACTCTGCAGAGGCTTACTGGTCCACTTGACCTGATAGATGATCAGGTCGCCGCCATCCTGGCGGGTTGCGTCACGTCCACCATCGGAATGTCCTACCGGGTAACAGCGAGTACCGGTGAAAACATGGGCCAACAAGGTGTTGCACAGTTGCTGGAACGTTCGCGCACCGAGGCGCTCGTAGAGGTATCGCCCCTCTGCGGCCACCGCGGTGTCTGGTGTCTCTGCGCCCGCCATGCTGGCTCCTCCCCCGAACCTGCTGATGAACGGACACTGTAGAACGCGCCACCGACACTTCCGGTTCGGTTGGGCAGTCCGGTGCCCTGCAGCGAGGCTCTCAGGGCACTGGGGGCGCGGTCCGGGTCTGGTGGTCGATGCGGTGCGCGTCCAACAGCGCGGTGATGTCGCCTTGTTTGGAGTAGGGATAGGTCAGCGCAAGGAGGCGTCGGGCGCGGGTGATGGCGACGTAGTAGACGCGCAGCAGCTCGCTGGACGCGGTGTCCGTGGAGGGGCTGTTCCAGCTGCCGATCAGTTCGGTGATGTCCTGCGGTTTGGGGAGGTGGATCAGGACGGCCTCGGCTTCGCTGCCCTTGGCCTGGTGGATGCTGGAACTGCGCATCACCGGGGCGGATGTGGCCTCGTCCGTCTGATCCCCCGGGAGCCCGATCAGTGAGCGGATGGGCTCGTCGAGGTCTGTGGTGGCCAGGGGCAGGAGTTTGGGCGGGGCTGGTGGCCCTGCCGGGGCGGGAGGTGCCTGGTCCCGCAGGACCAGGCGGGCCTGTTGGCGCCACCGGCGCGCCGGTACTGCGTCCACTGCCGGAAGGGCGTGGAGGAATGCGGCCGCGCGCCGGCGTAGGAGTACGGCGGTGAGGTCGTGCTGGGTGATCAGTTCGTTGAGAGTTCCAGGTGCATCGGGGTACCAGTATTCGCGCAGGAAGGTAGTGGCCACCGTCAGGGCGTGGGCGCGGGAGACGGGCGGGGCGTCGGGGACGGAGAAGACGGCGGCCGCCCAGGCCAGTGCGAGGGCGTTGTGACCCTTGGGTAGTTGCGGTGCCGGCCGGGAGTGGGCCTTGGGGACCGCGGTGTTGCGGTAGGCCACGGCCAGGCAGTCGCCGGCGCCGATGCCCACGCGGGCGGCCCAGGCGGTGAAGGCTTCGCCGGCGTCGGTGCTGCTCATGAGCCCGGAGATCTGTTTGCGGTGTTTGCCGTACGGCAGCAGAAGCAAGGGCCGGGCGCTGTCGTGGTGGTCGCCGACGGCGATGTCCGGGGTGCTGCGTGCGGTGGGGCGAAGGGTGGCGGCCAGTTGGCAGATCGCGGAGGTGCTGCGCCAGTTGCCGGTGAGCTCGAGGGGGTCGCCCATGTGCCGGGTGAACTGTTGGAGGTCTTCGGGACGGGCGTCGTTCCACTCGTAGATGCCTTGGTCGGCGTCGGCGACGATCACGAGCGGGATCCCGGCCTGGTGCAGGCGGGTCAGGATGGCCAGGTCGATTGCTGAGCAGTCCTGTGCCTCGTCGACGACGACCTCGAAGAAGCGGTGCGCGAGCAGTTCGGTACAGGCCGGGTCGCCGGCGTGCTCCAGGGCGGCGATACGTACCTCGAGGCCGGTCATGTAGCCGTTCGTTTGCCACAGCCGCTCGCGGGTCGTCCTGGCCCGGGCCAGGTAGTCGTCCGCGGTCAGTTGGGAGTTGTGCAGGTGTTGGCCGGAGGTGGGCCAGGCGACGCCGGTCCGCCGGGTGGCAGGGTCGTAGCGGAAGTCGAAGGCGGACAGGGGGACTTTGCGCGGGCCGACTATCGCGCCGGGAACGTGGTCCCAGGACAGGACGTGCTGCCAACGCGGTGCGGCGGGCAGGAAGGGGCGGACCAGGTAGCGCCACAGGAAGCCATCGAACGTGCCGATGTAGTGCGGGAAGAGGGTCAGGTCGGTGCGGCCGCCCTGGCCTGTGCAGCGTTCGCGCAGTTCGTCGGCGGCGACGTTGGTGAAGGACAGCAGGGCGCGCCCGGTGCGCCGCCGGCCGGGTGCGGTATTGCAGTGGCGGTCAACCAGGACCCGGGTCTTGCCCGCTCCGGGGCAGGCGCGGGCGAAGAGAGGGGCGGGGGCGTTGACCACCTGCTTTTGCTGGTCGCGGGCTTGCTCACGTTGTTCTTCGATATCGCTCATGTGCTCGCCTCGTCCACTCCGGCGATCCAGCGGATGGCGCCGGCCAGGTGACCTGGCACCGTGAAGCCGCCCGGAGCGCGGGTGAGACGGTCCGCGAGGCGGTAGGCGAAGTCCCCTTTGGGAAGACCGGTCTCTGAGGTGAACAGGGCGCCGAAGGCGGCTGCCCGTTCCTCCGAGGTGGTGGCCTCCTCGATCGGTTTCCAGCGGTGCTGGGAGCGCGGTCGCAGGTCGAAGAACGTCTCGGCGAGAACCGCCTGATTGCTCTGCGGGCGCATCAGCTCGGGTTCCAGGGTGGGCCTGCTCTCGGCGATGTGGTACGCCGCATCGGGCACGTCCCACGCGTGAAGGTGGCTGCGGAGATAGGAGGCCCGGTTGAAGCCGACCTCCGGCTCCTCGTCACCATCGGCCCCGTCGTCGGCCAGAGTCTCGGAGACCGCGTGGGTCGCTCCTGTGGCGGGCTGCGAGGCGGTCTCGGCGCCCGGCTGGTCCTGGTCGTCCAGTTCCGACGGGATCTTCTTCTTCCTCGGGTCCTGGTCAGTGATCAGGACGACCCGGTCCGCAATCCGTACGCCGTCCACTCCCGCGAGCAGGGCGCGCATATAGGGCTTGAAGTCCACGCCGTCGACCGCGACGATGCACGTTCCGCGGAAGACGGCCTTGGCCCTGCACCGCTCCTCCTGCGGCAGCTCGGACAGGACGAGCTGGGCGAAAGCCGGCATCAGCAGCGCCTCGGCCAAGCCCTCGACGAGAATCACCCGGGTGCCGAAGAGCATGGCGCTCTTGGTGATGTCGAGGTACCGGTCGAGTTTGGCGGCCTCGTGCTTGGCGAAGGGGATCATCGCCACCGAAACGGCGGCCGTAGTGAACGCGAAACCCGCCCGCTCGCCTTGCGACCCGGCATCGGCGCCAGCGCCGAGGGCAGAACCCTCCGGCCTGCCCGGGGTGGCATCCGCTGCCTTGGTGCGGGGGGCGAGGGTGCGGCATCTCTTAAGCACCACCAGGTCCTCGACCGTGGTGGCCGCGGCCAGGACCGGCGAATGGGTCGTGATGACGACCTGAATGCGTCCCAGGGGTGCTCCGTCGGCGGGCGGCTGGGCCTGCTGAGAACGCAGCGCCTGATCCCTCAGGTGGTCCAACAGCAGAATCTGCAGCTGCGGATGGAGATGCGCCTCGGGCTCCTCCACCAGAAACAGCGTCAGATCAGCGTCCCGGGCAGCCTCCAGCTCGGCCAACACGGTCGCGATGTAGAGAAGGTTGGCGTAGCCCAGACCGGAACGTGCGATGTCCTCGACGGCCAGGCCCTCGTCGCTCATCCGGGTACGCAGCGCCCGGGCGATGGACACCAGCGTCGGTTCCGCGAACGACAACCCCATGTGCTGCGGATGCGCCCCAGCGGTGAGCAGCCCCAGCGGGTCGTCGATCCTCTTGCGGGCCGCCTTGATTTTCTCGTGCCCTTCCAGGCTCTTGAAGTGCTCTGCCTGCTCCTGCTCGAAGTCCTTGATCGCCTCCTCCCCGCCCAACTCCGCAGCGAGGATCAGCCGCAACCGGTTCCCGGCACTGGAAGCCAGCTCCTGCTGAGCGTTACGCATCGGTGGCAGGTAGACGTGCCGGATCACACGGCGCGCCTCCGGCTCCGGATCATCCAGCTGCCGGCCCACCGACCACACCGGACGGTGTGACCGGGCATCCGCAGCCGGCCGCGTGAACTGCACGGTGTAGCGGGCACAATGCCCCTCTGGGAGACCGGACTCATCCGCCGCGGGCACCAGGGCCTGCAGATGGGTGCCTGCCTCCGCAGCCGTTAACTTGGTGTAGACAGCAGTCAGTTCCGAGCCCCTCTCCGCCCATGGATGAACGTCCTCGGCCTCCCACCATCTACTGCGCCGTCCGTCAAGCGGGTCGGTCAGCAGACGAAGCGCATCGATGAAGTTCGACTTGCCCGCGTTGTTCTCCCCCACAACCACCGTGACGCCCTGCCGGAGGGGAACGTCCATGTCCAGCAGCGACTTGAAACCCTTGGCCCTGACCCGCCCCAAATACAACTTCCACCCCTTTTTCGCAGGGACGGAAGGCTACCGGCGCGCGCACGCGACGGTAGGGGATCCGGCGGAAAACACCTCGGCCATCACCATGCAACCGGCGGCGCGGCCGAGGCGTACGCGTCCTCTGCCGCCGGCGCCTGCCCGGCAGCCCCGGAACCCGACAGCCCTTCGGGGCTTCCTCGACTGGCAGCACATCCTGCGGTCCCGGTCCTGGCACGTGTGGCGCTGAGTCGGTGGACGTTGTCGAGGACGACGGCCACTGATGTGCCGTCGAGCTGGTGGTGGACGGCGCGCAGGAGGTCGATGCCGGAAGCAGGGGGCAGGCCCGTGCGCTGGTCGGTGTTCAGGTGCCGGGCGGCGAGTTCACGGGCGAGGCCGCCGGCGACGGCGTCGGCGGTGAGTGCGACGGTGTCGAAGTAGGTGAGGGGCTCGGGGCAGTGCTGGGCGGCGTGGGCGGCCCAGGCGGTCTTCCCCGCTCCGGAGAAGCCGGTGATCAGGCGCACCCGGTCGTCGGTCAGCAGGGCGGGCTGGTCGGCCTGAGGCAGGTAGTCGTGGGCGAGGACCGGGAAGGTCTGCGGCTCCTTCACGAACTGCTCGTGCAGGTCCTCGACGGTGTCGGCGGTGAAGGCCTGGTCGCCGTGGCCCGTGCAGGCATAGATGACGCGGGCGGCGAGTTTCCACACGAGAGTCAGCGGAGCCAGTGAGGAGAAGGGAACCTGCGCGGCTTCGTGGGTGCACCAGGCGATGCCTTCCTCGAGATCGCTCCAGGCCGGCGGAAGCCACTCCTGCGGCAGGGCCGCCTGCGGGGTCAAGACGGTGACGTCGCCGGGCCAGTCGGCCGCCTCCATCTTCGCGGCCAGTTGCGGGCCGGGCGGCATGTTGGCCACGATGACCAGCTGTGGCTGTCCTGAGCGCTTGCCCTCGGTGTGACGGGCCCGCACCGCAGCGAAGCCGTCGACCGCGCCGCTGACGTCTCCCCACTGCAGGGGCCGGCTACGGGTCTTCACCTGCAGGTACAGATGGCGTCCGGGCAGGACGGCTTCGAGGTCCTCGTCGCGTTCCACCAGCAGCCGGTGCATGCCGGCCGTCTTGAAGCGCAGCAGGCAGGCGGCCGCGTACAGGTGCTGGTAGAGAAACCCCCGGTGCAGCGAGGTGATCCGAACCAGTTGGTCGGCATCAATGACCGTGTCGCCGTGCACGTCGGCATGGAAGCTTTCAGGGATTTCAGGCGTGCGCTCATCCTTGCATCGCAGGCCGAACCGCCCGGCACGGGACGACGTCCTGCTGACGCCAAGCAGCGCGGGCCTTGCGCAGCGCTGCTTCAGAGCCCGTTGGATAGCTCGTCCTCCTGCAGGAGGTCCGAACCTGGCGCGGCTTCGGGCTGTCGGGGACGAGGTAGGGGGTCATCGGCGCTCTGTCCCAGAAGCAGGTCCAGGATGGCGCCCCGGACCGGCTCCCGATCCGTCGCCGTCCCTGATCCCTCCGGGCCCGGAGCCGGTACCGACTCCGGAACCTGGGCCGCCGCTCAGCTGAGCGGGGAGGAGGGCTCGGACAGCGCGGCCGAGCGTGACAGGGACACGGCCAGGCCCACCAGTGGAGCCGTAACCTCGTAGTCGACGGTCTCCTCCCCCCGGACCAGGTAGATCGACAACAAAGCCTGGTCCGGGCGGCGCACGGCCTCCACCGCCGCACGGGAGGGCCGCGTCGGCTCATGCCCCCGGGCCGGACGAGCCGGATCGACCGCCGCCGCGGAGCGTGTCGCGTCGATAGCTCTGAGGTACTGGTCCGGGTCGAGATCCGCGTACTCGTTTCCGACAGCGGACAGCCGCCGGATCCTGAACCCGTCCTCGTTGCCGCGCGGCAACGGAGCACGGCGAACCGTGCCGACCCGATGCCCCGCAACCTCAACCAGTACCGGCGATTTCGGCGGGCTCACCAACTGAACGGTCCACTCGCCCAACCCTCCTAGGCCGGCGCCCCGGCGCAGGTACCGGCAGATCTCGGCGAGCCGGTTCCACGATGGCTCCGAACCTGGCAGATAGGCGTCGAGGAACTCCGTGATCTTCGCGGGTGTGACGCCATGCCACAGCAGGTTCGCGGCGGTACGTGGGTCCGGGGTGCCGGGTCGGCCGAGGCCGCGGATGAATGCCTCCAGGGTCCGGAAGTTCTCCCGCACCCTTTCGCGAGCCAATGTGAAGTCCAGGGTCTCCCACGACCTGCCGGGCGAATGCGTGGCCCGGACCTGCAGGACGGCCTCGGCGGGGGTGATGTCGAGACCGGCCAGCTCCTGCAGTTCCTTGCGCTGTCCGTCGATCGTCGCCGTCAACCGGTGTTGGGTGTCAAGGACTTCCAGCGTGGCGTAAAGACGGCACAGGTCCTGGTAACCGGTCTGGGGCCCGAACGGCGTGGTCAGCAAGCGCAGGGTTTCGTAGTTGGCCGGGGCTCGGAGACAGTAGCTGGTGGTGAGCCCTTCGAGAGGCAGGCCCTGGGCCGGCTTGGCGCCGCCGACCGCCACCATGTTCAGACCGCCGTATTCGCTCTCATACAAGTAGGGCGTCATGTCGGAGGCGGAGTTGGCCGTGACGACGACCAGCCGTTGCGCCACGAGCGGCAATTGATCGGCCACCTGTTTCCATGAGACCGTCGGTACGGCCGCGTCGGCGATCGCTTCGCTGGTGGGGACGAAGTCCTGGCGCCACAACTCCTCGAAGTCGGTCATGAGCCGCTGTCCGCGTGGGCCGCGCCGGTCTCTGAGGTCCTCGGCGATGACGCCGACCCGCTCGGCGAGCTGGTCGCAGACTCGCTTCTGGACCGCGACGAACCGACTCACGGACACCAGCATCGAGTTGCTCGTCCGGTTCCGGTCCCGGACCCGGCGTGCGGCACACGCCAGCACGAACGACTTCAGCGCGGTGAAGAGGGAGTCCGGCAGTTCCCGGCCCGGCACGTGGTCGGCCCGATGTCCGGGCGGCAGCCAGTGGTCCTGATCGAACACCGTGCGGACCAGGGGCAGCGGTTGCTCCGTGTCCGTGAAGAGCTGTTCGGGGCCGAAGTGGCCAGGGGGCTTCGGGACGTGGTAGATGAAGTCGGGGAGGGCCTGCGATGTCGTGAGGAAGGGCGTGTAGGTGTAGCCGACGTAGCCGACCCTGGGACACGAGGACAGCAACCGTTCCACGCTCTCGTCCACTTTCGAGGGAGAGCTGAGCGTGCCCCTCGCGTCGCCCGTCGTGTCGATGACGAGCGTGGGCCGGTCTTCGGGCTGTGAGGTGTGCGTGAGCCAGTCGCGGACTCTGTCGACGATCCGACGGTTCTTCTTGATCACGAAGACCTGCGGGTAGACGGGGGGCCTGAGGCTCAAGGTCTTGTACAGCGAGAAGTCGCCCTGCTCGCCACGGGTCGTCACGGACACGATGGGGAGGGCGCGGGCATGGGGCATGGCACCCGCGCCGATCCGGCCGCCGGCTTCCGAACTCGCCGTGTACTGACTGTCGAATCCCAACAACCCCTCGTCCACGCGCTGTTGCATCTGATCCCGCTCGGCGTTGGTCGCACCGGCCAGGATGATGACCGTGCCGTAGCCTGCGTCGACCGCCTTGGCGGCGAGGGCGATCACCGAGGTGGACTTGCCCGAGCCGACGGGTGCCATGACGAGACCGGTGCGCCGCCAACCGCCCGGTCGACGAGGGTCTTCCAGGTGGGACAGCAGGCCGCTGGTGACATCGTCCAGCTGACGGATCTGTGCCGGCGGCAGGATCCGCTCGTACTCCAGGAACCTCAGATAGCGCTCCCAGAACTCCCGCGCGCGGGTGCTGTCACCGTCCGATGACCACGGCTCGTGGTCCCGGTCGTCCGTCAGGACGGCGGGTCGTGCGACGAACTGGACGACGGAGGCCTCCAGTTGCCTCAGCAGAGCCCCCCTGTCGACCGCGAGGCCCCGCGCAGCAAGCAGGGTGACGACGGAGTGCACGGTCTCGTACACCTCGACCGGCTCCGCCGGTCGGTCCTGCGGCAACATCGCCAGCGCCACCCGCAGCGCGAGGTCGGTGGCGTCCGCGGGCTCCGTCGTCTTGCCGACGCTCTCCGGCGGCTCTGTACCGTCGGTCGGCAGGGGGAGTCCGAGCAGCTCCAGCGTCCTCCCCCATGCGACCCCCGCAGCCGTGGCCTCAGCGGCGATCCCCTCGTCGCCGTCCGATCGGCCCGCCACCGCCGGCAGTCGGCCCCCGCCGCCCTGACCCGAGGCGATGTGCCGGTCCAGCACCCGGTTGAGCCGCAGGGTGTCGTGCTCCGTCAACGCCTCTTCCAGACGGGCCCGCACCTGGGGAGCGGGCGTCAGGGTCACCGGGCCGCCGGTGTCCGTGTCCAGCGCGTACAGCCCGGAACCGAGCAGCTCAGCCAGGTCCTCGGTCGTGGCCTCGGGCACCAGCTCCTGGCGGAGCACATGCAGCAGATCCAGGCTCAGTCGGTCGAACACGGAGGTCAGCATCGCCAGTCGGGCGGCCGAGGGCGACGCCGTGCGCAGGAATCCGTCCGTGCGGGCCTCGGCGCTTCTGCGGGCCGGGGGATGGCCCGTACCGAGCGGAGTCGGGCGGCCGGCAGGCGGGATCAGGGCCGCCGAGCAGCCCTCGGGGGCCGCCAGCATCACCGTCCGCGACCAGCGCCCGAGGGCGTGAGGGGAGAGCGAGAGCACCGGCAGCGCGAGCCACCCGTCGGGATCCGCCTCGCCAGCGGCCAGCAGCGGAGGCAGCCGGAAGCGAAGTCCCGTGTTGCCGGTGCCCGGGGCGTCCGGGGACACCCGCACGGTCGGCAGGTCGAGTCCGGTGCGCCGCCACAGCTTGGGCGGCAACGGGTTGAGCAGGGCCACCGGTTCATGGCTCGCCCAGGTCCGCAACTGCTGCCAGATCTCCGGTGCCCGCCAGGCCGGTGCGGCGCAGTCCGACACCACGACGATCAGCCGACGGCCGTCGGGGGAGCCCAGCTGACCGGTCGAGGTCGGCAGGCCCTGACGGTCGGTGAGGCCGACACCGTCATCCGGGTCCACGGTGAGGTCTCGCACCTGGAGGGTGCGGAACGCGCCGAGCCGATCGAGCAGCCCCGCGAAGGCGCTGACGGTGTCCCGCCACACCTGCATCGAGGGTGAGCGGTCGACGACAAGCACGAGGTCGAACCAGCGTTCCGGAGCGGGAGCGAAGACCGGGATCAGTTCCCCGCTGCGGGCATACCCCGCCACGGTCGCGTCGAGGTCGAGCGCATGCCGCCGCCCCGTGCGCCACGGGCGTTTCCAGGGACGCAGAGCACGCGTCATCTCCAGCGCCGACGGCAGCGCCGTCGCCCGGGGGACGGCTACCGCGTCACCTGAGACTCGGCCGGTGGATCCGGGCAGCCGTTCGTGGAGGGGACGGGCCGACCGGTTCTCCGGTGCCGTCGGAGGGCTCTGCCGCGCGAAGCCACCCACGCGTGGCAGGGGCTGGACGGACGGCCCGGTCCGCGCCGGGGTCTGCGCCGACGTGGGCGCCGATTCACCCGGTGCGGGCGAAGCCGAACCGGCAGCCATACGGGAGGCCAGCCACAGCGCCTCCGCGAGCGCCGTCCCGTCGAACCCCGGGGCCACGGCAACGATCGCCGAGACGGCCCGGTTCAGGCTGGTGGCCCGCTCCACGCCCGGGGGATCCCCAGCCCCGTCCGCTTCCTCAGGCACCGGTCAGCTCACGCAGGATCAGTTCCCTGACCTCCTCGGCGGCGGCTCCCTCCGGGGCCTGGGCACCGGTCAGGACGTGCACGGCGTTCAACAACTGGTCCACGGCCAGGCTCTCGCCCGCTCGCAGCCGCTCGACGAATGCGGCGATCAGCGAGTCGACCGGACCCGAGGGCGCCACTTCGGTCTCGAAGTGGGCCGCCACCACCCGCCGCAGCGACTCCGTGTCCGGCATCGGCATGGTGTACCGGATGCAGCGCCGCAGGAAGGCGGCGGGGAAGTCACGCTCGCCGTTGCTCGTCAGCACGATGAACGGGAAGTTGTCGCACCGCACGCGGCCCTTGACGATTCGGTGGACGGCATCGCTCTCCCATTCCCGCACGTCCACGTCGTCGTCCCGGTACCGCGCCAGCTCCGGGATCTCGAACTCCCCATGCTCCAGCACGTCCAGCAGATCGCTCGGCAGATCGAGGTCACTCTTGTCGATCTCGTCGATGAGCAGGGCGCGGGGCTGCTCGGACGGCGCCTTCGACGGCAGCAGTGCCGTCCCCAGCGGTCCGAGCTGCAGGAAGGGGGCGATTTCGTCGGTGCCCGATTCGCCGCCCAGGCGTTGTGCGTGAATGCGCCCCAGGGCGTCGTAACGGTAGAGCGCGTCCACGAGGGTGCTGCGGGAGGTGATGTGCCAGCGCAGTGGCTCCCCGAGCCGCAACTCCGTCGCCACCTGCTTGATGACCGACGACTTGCCAGAGCCCGGGGCGCCCGTCAGTAGCAGCGGACGGCGCAGGGCGAGCGCGGCATTCACGGCCTCGACGAGCCCGGGCGGCGGCTGGAACCGCTCGGGCCGGGGCTGCCGGGGGAAGGCGCGCCAGGGCGGCGGGGCACCGAGGTCCACGTCGCGGGGGGTGCCGTCGCCGGCGTAGAAGGGTGTCCAGGTCATCGCGGGTTCTCTCCATCGACCGAGTCGTTCGCGAACGCGTCGCAGAAGTCCAGCCATTGCTCGTCCAGCCACACGGAACGCACCCGGGCGAGATCGGTGTGCTCGTGCGCCGGGTCCTGCTGCTTCCAGGAGGTGCGATAGGCGGCGCTGAACTCTCCGGGAAGTCTCGCCCAGTTGCGTTCCACGCTGTCCTGCGACGCCTGCGGCAGCTCTCCCGTGCCATCCGGCCACAGCACCATCGGGGCGTACGCGAGCAGGGGTTCCAGGAGTTCCTGGAGCCGCTCCGGCCGGTGTCGCAGCGCCAGCGCGCCGCCGTAGCAGCCGTTCCCGAGGCTCTCCACCAGCTTCTGCACCGCGCTGAGTTCGGCCCTGTCCAGCCAGTTGACGGGCGCCGCCGGGCCGTCCTTCATCTCGTCGAGCTGGTTCCGGGCGAACTCGTTGATCAGGCCCAGGTGGGCGGGGAGGTTCAGCCGGTCGCTCCAGCGCAGGACGATGTCGTAGTGGAGCCCGAGCCGCTGCCCGAGCCTGGCTTCCTCGGGGCGCCAACAGGCGAGCAGCGCGGCGGGCGCTGCGATGTCGATGCGTTTGAGCCTGAATCCGGTGCACCGGGCCTGTCGGGTGGCCCAGGCGAGTACCGCGCCCAACCGCTGTTCGACGCCAGCCTGCGTCGGAGGGCAGCGGAAGTCCTCGCGTCCCACGAGGGTGTCGCCGTCCAGCAGCCAGACGAGAAGGGTCTCGGGCCAATCGTCGGCCATCGCGGAGTGCAGGCTGACCACCAGCCGCAGCCTGTTCTCGGCGGCTCGACGTGCCTGGGCGGAGAAAGCGTCGACGAGTTCCACACCGGCCCCGATGCCTCGCGCCCACACGGTGAGACCGGGTGTTCCCGCCGCAAGACCGTCCTCCACGGCGAGCGCGGCGACAAAGGCGGCGAGAGGCGCCGTAGGACTACCCTTGGCACGTGGCACCCGCAGGCACAGCGACTCGACGCAGTCACGCAGCAGTTCGTCCCCGTCGGACGCGGACGCGGGCCGGCCGGCCGCCGTCACATAGGCGCGGCGGATGCGTTCCGACTCGGGGAGGCTGCCCGGCCAGGACGACAGAAGGAACTCGCGGGTGCGTACGGCGGTCGCGAGCCGGTCGAGCGTACGCAGGGCGTAGGCGAGGTGCTGGTCGGCGGTGGCCGGGTGCCGGTCGAGGGCCGCTAGGGTCCGGCGCAGCCGCCCCAGATCGTCGGAGGTGACGACCAGCAGGGCGGGAACCGCAGCGCCGAGCGGGTCGAGGGCGAGCCGCAGATCCTCCTCGCCCAGCGGCCCCAGCAGCGCGCCGCCCGCCCTGTGCCGTGCGTTGCGGGCGAACCAGGCCCGGGCATCGAGAGAGAGACCGATCAGCGTGAGCAACTGGGAGCTGGTGCCCGCCTCCTTGTCCACGGCCTCCTGGACGTCCTGCGGCGAGAGGAACATCCCCGCGCCGGACAGGCCGTCGCGCAGCACGCGCACCAGCGTCCGGGTGTAGGCGAGACCGTGGGCCGACTCGACCGCGCTCGCGGACATCAGCAGGGAGAGGCTCGTCGCGCCCTGCCGGACCCCTCCTGCCAGCCCACCGAGATCCGGTACGGCTCCGCCGGCGCGGCAGGTGTCCACCAGGGCGATGACGCCGCGCACACCGGGAACGTCCAGGGCCAGGGTGAGCAGCCCGCCGACGTCCACGACACTGGTCGCGACGTCCTCGTGGGAATCACTCGCCATGAAGGCCAGCTTGGGCGTCTGGCCGAGGGTGGTGCCGTGTCCGAGGAACGCGATCACCAGCACCGCCTCCGCGGCTCCGGCCCGGTCCGCCGCGTCCCGGACCGACTGGTCGATCTCGGCCCTGCCGACGCCGGGCCCGCACAGCAGGGAGGGCACGCCCGGGGGGCTCGGCTCGCAGCCGCCCAGCTCCTCGTCCAGGAGGACGGCGTGCAGGGACTCGGCGGTCTCCTCCAGACCGGTCAGCAGTCCTTGGTCCGGGCACTGCGGCGCGATGACCAGCAGGTGACGCGGCGGGTTGGACGGTGTCATGCGACGGTGACCGCGTCGAGCGCCTCGATCAGCGGGCCCGCGACGGCGGGCTGCGCCAGGTACCTGACGGCCGGATGCACGTTCAGTCCGTCCGAATCGACCCGCGTGCTCACGGGAGCGACCGAGGCGCCGTTCGAGGCGATGCACAGGGCCAGTTCGGTGCCGCCGGTGACGAAGTCGTCGCGGTCCCAGAAGTTCAGCCAGCGGCCGACCGACTCCGGGGTCCGTACGGGCTGTGGGCGCACCCGCGGCCGTACTGCCGTGCGCATTCCGAGCGGTGATCCGAGCGTGACGAACAACGGGACGTGCGCAGAGTGCGCGTGCAGTGTCTCGAACGCCACCACGGTCCCCAGCGAGTGCGCGACGACGACCGTGGGTCCCTCGGGGTCGAGTTCCGTGGCGACGCGGGCACGGATGCGCCGGTCGAGGCTCAGGCCGGCCTTGTCGGTCCCCTTGCGGGCGAGATATCTCCTGACCTGGTGCAGATCGCGCTTCATCGCTCCGGCGCTGATCCAGCCGCCGAAGGTGCGCAGACCCGGCACCGCGAACAGGGCGTTGGCCCCGACGAGCACCTGCCGTGCGAGGCTGCCGGGTCCCTGTTCCTCTCCGGTCGGCGCCAGTTTGTTCCTGGTCACCCGCAGCGCCTGTGCCTGACGGTCGTCGCGGGGCGCTTCGAGCTGCTCGTCGACCATGTCGAGGAGCAGCTCCCGCAGTTCCTCGTCCTCGTCCGGTCCGGCGGGTGCGGGTGCGGGTGCGGGTGCGGGTGCCACAGCCTCATTGTCGGGAGCGGCCCCCGGGAGGAAGAGATCGCCGTAGTACGCGAAGTGGATGTCGACCGCTCCGCCGTCGAGCAGCTCCGCGGCCTTTCGGGAGTGCCCGGCCGCACGCGCGCCGACGGTCAGCGCGGCCCGCCACTCCTCCAGCTCGGTCTTGGCCTCCCGTGGCTTTCCCACCCCGTGCACGAACACCAGACGTGGCCTCATCTACTCCACACCCCCCGAACCCCTGTGCCCGCACCTGTTGTCGGGCGGGGCAGCGAGAATATCAACGCACCAGTGGGCCAGTGGCGACACCGGCCTACTGGTGCGTCACGGTTGGGTCAGCCCGTCACCTCGGACCGGTCCCCGCCCCAGAGCGTGTGGAACGAGCCGTCACGGTCGTCCGCCGGTACGTGCGGGCACCAAAGAAGTCACGCTGCCCCTGGGTGGGCGCGTCTGGCCGCGCTACCTCGCCTTTGAGCTGAAATCGGATGGGTTGGCTTTGTACGTTGGACTCGACACCGCTGGTGGTGTCGTCGTGCAGATCAAGGCCCACGAGGGTGAGCCCGGCACGGTAGAGCGGGAAACGTCCTGGGTCCTCAAGCAGCTGACCGCGGCGGGCAAACGGGTCCAGGGCACGGTGCGCCGACTCAAGGCGCAGGGCGTGCAGATGGTCAACGGGCGGGTCGCACCGTCAACATCGACAGTCCGGCCGTCGACTGGGCCAATGCTCAGCAGGCGGAGACGGCCTCCTGCCCACCGAGGGTCCAGACAGGCCAGCCCGATCTTGTTGAACCGGTGGATCACGTCCCGGACGGTGTCCTCGTCGGCCTGGACCAGTTGCGCGATCGCCGGTACCGGACTGCCGCCCGACGATGCCAGCACCATCATCGCCCGCCGGAACCGCACCGAACTGGTGCTTCCCCGCCGAACGATCCGCTGCAGCTTCTGCCCCTCCTGCTCGGTCAGCCGGCGAATCCTCACCAGCGATGCCATACCCGCCACCTTGCCGAATGCCGTCACTGAGACCCAACACAACGAGCAACCCGGCAAAAGTTCTCGGTCACAGCACTAGAGTGCCGTGCTGTCCGGTGGCTGCAGGATCGGGTTCCAGGCGAACCAGTCCAGGTTCTCGGCACCGAGTTCCCACGGGGACTCCAGCAACCGTTTCCGAGTTGCCTCGAGGTCCGCGGTGACGGCAACCGGAGCAGAGCCGATGCGGGTCATCAAGTCGCCCCGTGCGCGCCAGAACTCCTCGTCCTCGCCGCGCAGCCGGCGCACCGCCGCTTCTACGCAGACAGGCCATTTCGGCATCCCGTAGTGATCATCGCGGGTCCCGATCCGGGGAGCACCAGCGAAGACGAGGAAGTCGTCCGGCGGCAGACTTTTCTCGAAGTGCCTGAACATGCCGATGCGCTGTTTCACCTGTTTCTTGATCTCTCCGAGGAACCCCCAGCCGAAGTCCGTCAGGGTCCCCTCGCATCCCGGCCAGACCATGTCCCGGTCCAGGAGCAGGTCCTCCAGCTCGTAGAGACGGAATTGGTCGTGGGAGCCCAGGACGTCGAACGCCTGCCGGGTGAGCCAGGTGTTGCGTGCGAACATCGTCCCGTCGTGCAAAGCCTTGCGCCGACTGGTCGGCCGGGAGGCGTGCGCGTCCTCAATCGGGCCGTTGCGCCACACGGACAGGACGAGCCCGTGGGCCGCTGCCCACCGCAGTCCGTCCTCCGCCTCGAAGACGCCCATCTCCTTGAGACGCTGCCGTGCCCAGTCCAGCGCGTCCTGGATGTCCTCGTCCACCGGCTGCCGCTCGCCCACGATGCCCCGCTCCCCCACTGTCTGTTTTTCGTCGATGTTCGTGTATCCGCGCGATGCGGCGCCCGCAAGAAGAGCCGGATCCTACGCGGTCTCGCACCGGCACCTGCCGGTGCCGTCTGCGCCAGCCGTGGCGCCCACCGGGGCCGCTCTCAGACGGACCCAAGTTGTCGGAAGGCCGTGCCGAGCGCGCGCAGTTGAGCGCGGCGGGCCTGCATGAGTTCCTCCGGTCGGCGCAGGGCGGTGTCCAGGAGCCACACCCCGCGGCGGAACGGCTGGAAGCCGATGCTCTCCCACAGTGCGGAGATCTTCTTCTTCGCCTGGAGCCGATAAGCCTCGGTGACCTGCTCGCGGTCTTCGGAGTACACCCCCATGCCGGGAAACACCGCTACCGCGCAACACCCCCCGGACAGACGACGGATCGCCTCGGCAGCCAGCGCCGGACCCAGTCCGAAACCCCTCCACGCCTTGTCGAGACTGACGCGATCGAGGATCAGCAGATCACCGACGGGATGTGTGACTGCTCTCTCGAACGCGGCACTGTAGCCCGTGCGTCCGGAACGGCCAAGAACGGCGGAGACAGTAACCTCAAGATCGCCGGATTCGGCGTCCGCCGCCTCCCACCGGTTGTCGCCGGTGTCGTCACGCAGCCTCCACAAGATGAGGTGCCCGATCTCGGAGCCCGCAGCCGGAGCATGGCCGCCCTCTTCTTCGTCTTCCCACCCCTCGTCGCCAACCGTCCCGTAAGTGACCGCGACGTACCAGGACTCCAGGGTGTCCTCGCAGTCGAACGGCACCGCGGGATGTCCGTGCCCGTAATGGAGGTGAAGACGGGCTGGATCGCCCGGGAGTTCACTGACCGGCCGTATGGACATCGCTGATGTCATGACGGAAAGACTAGGAGCGGACACTGACATCCCACCGGGAAACGGCACGAACGAGACCACGGACGCGGATTGGCCCCAACCGAACTGAGCACCCTCGCAGCCCCGCCCCTTGACCGGGAACGACTCGAGCCATCACTACATCGAAGAACGGCTTCCTCGTCGCAGGCCGACACAGCTCGGTCAGCCCCGGCCACCGCTCCGGAAAGCCAGGCGCTGCGGACCTTGCCGCCACCACTCAGACACGGCCCAGCCACCAGACCAGCACAGACCAACCTATTCGCACCACGCAGCCATAAGGAAATCCCACCCCGATCACTACATTCCAAGACGATCACTGAATCCGCACTCCAGAGGCCCTCCGGCTTCTGCGCCTTCACGGGAACCCCAGCTCGGAGACGCACCACACCACAGCAGAAATCTCGAAATGATCACTAGACACCCAGGTCAGCACGTCACTCATCTAGTGATCACTAACGGATTTGTCAGACTGCGGTGCGGCGTGCCGGGTGGGGGAGGGGCTGCCACGGGGGTGGTGGCGAAGGCCTTAAAGCCGTCCCAGGTGGCCACCGCCTGTGGCTGTGGATCAGGGGCGTCGCCGTTGGCGCTTGCCGCGGCACCGGGAGACCGCTCCGCCGTCGACGGCGACTTGCCGGCCGGCGCATCGCTCATGCCTGGCGAGGCGTTCACCACTGCGCGGCCTCCGCTTCGGCGTCCCACAGCCCGTACCCGCCTGCCTCGGCCGGCAGCACGCCCATGCCCTCCGGCTCGCTCGTGTCGGTCTCGGCCGCCGTGTCGACGCTGATGAGGTCGTCCAGGCTCTCGCTCCAGTCCGGTGCCGGGGCCGGTGCGGTCTCTGCGTCGAGTGGGCGCCGCTGGCCGGGAAGATCGGGCAACTGTGCTGGCGTACCGGGGCGGAGGGCTCTCCGGCGGCGGGTTTTCTGCTCGGTCTCGGCGGGGTGGCGGGTGCGGCGCAGGAGTTGGTCGAGGGCGTCGGCGAGGTCGGCCTCATGCTGCTCACGGTCCCCGCGTTGTTCGATCTCGGTCTGGACGTGGCGCCAGATGGCGTCGTTGAAGGGCTGGTGGACGTGGTCGCGGTGGATCCACGGGATTTCGTGGAGCTGTCCGTCGGTGAGGCGGACGAAGATCTGGCGGGCGTCGTGGGGGTTGTGGTGGACCTCCCACTTGCCGTCCTTGGCCGCGACGGGGGAGGGCTCGCTGCGGTGGGGGTCGAGGATGTCGTGGTTGTAGGTGCGGTAGTCGAGGCGGATGCCGCGTTCGGTGATGGGCTGCCAGCGCACGGGCAGTAGTTCGAGGTAGTCGGCCCCGCTCAGCGGCACGGGGACGTAGCCGCTGATGGTGATGAGCGCGGCCCACATCTGGTTCGGGGTGAGGGCGGTTTTGGGCAGGACGGGGTGGCGCAGTCCGTCGTGGGGCCGGTTCTGCCAGCCGCAGGTGATCCATTCGTCGAGGAAGTCCTGCAACTGCGGGATCGTCCACTGTGTCTCGGCCGCCGTCGCTATGCCGCGGCGCTGGGGGTTGGAGCCGGTGTGGCCGGCGACGTGCTGGCAGAACAGGTCGTTGATCGAGCCGAAGGTCCGCTCCACCACGGCCTTGGCCTGCGGCCGACGGGGCGGGGCGGGCTGCACACTTACCCCGAGTGTTTCGCAGGCGGCGACGAAGCCCTGAGAGAGGTAGATCTTCCCGCGGTCGACGACGATCGTCTCGGGCACGATCACCGGCCGCGCAGCTGCTCCCTCCAGCCGCTCGTCCAGCGACAGCATCCGCTCATAGGGCACTTCAGCCCGCGACAGATGCAGCGCTGAGGGCCAGGTGGGGCGGGCAGGATGCGGAACAGCCATCTCGGCCAGGAGCAGTGCGGCGTCGACGGCTTTGGTGCTGTGCGGGCGCAGGACGGCGGCCAGGATGGAGCGGGTGGCGACGTCGACGGCGATCGTCAGCTCCGGCCGGCCCAGGCTGCCGTCCTCCAGGACGGCCATGATGTCCAGGCGGGTGGTGTCGATCTGCACCTGCTCCCCGGGCCGCAGCACCACCGGCGCCGACGATGAGGCGCGGGCGGGTGCGGTGGCGGTACGCGCCGGGCGTCCCGGACGGTCGGCCGGGTCGGCCAGCACACTCACCAGCCGGTAGAACGTCGAGCGTGACGGCATCTCCACCACCTCGCGCCCATGGGTGTCCTCCAGGATCTGCCCGACCAGTACCTGCAGTCCCTTCACCGTCCCCTTCGACCGGCCCCGCTGGCGCCGCAGTGCCTCCAGCACCGCGGCCACGACCCGCTCGTCGGCATATCCCGTCGGGTGACGGCCACGGGCCGGCACCGTGCGTTTGTCGACCAGCCCCCACAAGCCCTGTTTGCGGTAGGCGTGCCGCATCCGCTCAACCGTCGTACGCGTCACCCGCGCGAAGCCGAGCGCCGCCAGCTCCTGCGCCTTGGCCGCGTCCCGCTGCGCCAGCGTCCACCGCTCGGGGTCGTACTCCCGCCGCATCGTCTGGCCGTCACGGCCACCCTCAGGGTGCGGCCATCCGGTCTCGACCTCCCGGATATGGGGCAGCCAGGCCAGCGCCCGCTGCTGGGCCGCCACCGGAACGGTCTCGAACAGTCCCCACTGCGGCACCGTGTCCGGCGCCCGCGCGCCCACCACTTCGAGGCCCGGATCGGCGAACAACCGCCCCAGCAGCAGGCTCACTTCGGCGCCAGTCTCCTGCAGCAGGTAGACCCGCGCCCCTTGCAGGGCGGCGACCTGCCAGGTCTGTCCCCGGTAGGTGACGTGCGCGCCGACTTCCACCACCGGTCGTTGGCTCTTACCGCGTGTGCCGCCCACTGCACTCACCCCTCCCTTGGCCGCTCCCGGCGTCCAGCCGCGTTTCGACGCCCCCACCACTACGTTCGGCGTCAGCGCAGACCAGCGCCTCCTCGTGCAGCGGCTTATCAAGAGACGTCGTCAGATGCCCGCACCACAGGGCGTGATAGACAGCCGGCAGTACTTGCAGAGGCTCACCCACCGCGGCTGCGCCGTCGGCCAGCGGCCGTGGCCCGGCGAATACTTCGGCCAGCGTGGCCTGCAGCCCGGGCGGGCCCTGATTGCGAGGGTGGCGGTAGCCGGCCAGCCACCGCAGATTCGCCGCCACCACCGCCGGAGGCGGCTCGAGGCGCTGGTAGGACCAGCCCACGCGGGCACACGCCTCTTCCAGGACCACCCGCGCCCGCTGCGCCCTGTCTCCACCGATACTCGGGGTGGAGGGGCAGTCGGCGAGCAGGCCGGTGGCGTCCGCGTACCGGGCGAACAGCTGAGGCACCCACGAACGCACCTGCCCGTCGGCATCCCGCCACAGCAGCCGTACCGGACGTGCGGACAGACCGATCACATGCGGATTCCGGTCCAGGAACATCAGCTGGGTGCGCATTGCTGCCGAACCGTGTACGACGTGCCGTCCGGTGGTCGCCGACCACCACCAGCCGGGCCCCCACCTGCGGCCCGGCACGACAGGAAACGCGGATACCGGCGCGAGGTCCTCGAACCGCACCGACGCCGCCGCCTGACCCCACGGCAGTTGCGTCACCTGCCCAGCGGCCGTGGCGAACGCGGCTTCGATTCCCGCACCGGCGCCTCTTACGGCAGCCTGCTCCACCCGCCTGCTGTGCTCGTGCCCCTCCACACTCAACAGCCAAGTCCATGGGGGGCAGCTGAACACCGTGATCCGGATCCGCCACCCGAACGGGTGAACGGCGACTGTGATGCCGAGCTCTTGCAACTGTGGTCAGACCGGGAAGATTCGCAGTTCCTGCAGGAGCCGCTGTTGACCGGGTAACAAGGCATGGCGATGAGCAAGTTGCTCGCTGAACCAGGAGCCCAGCTTGGGCGGTGGTTCGAGGTCGGCGGTGAGCAGGAGACGCAGACGGTGGTAATCGCGCTGCCATACGAACGCCCACGGAGGGAACCACCACGGATCCAGAGCAGCGAGGGACTGCATGCCCGGCCACGGATCCGGTGAGCGGCGCGCGTGGGCCCCGGCCGCTCCCCGCTTGCTGGCGAGCCACCTGCCCAGCGGGAACCCGTTGTGCTGGACGGGGTGCGGCAGCGCGAGGTGGCCGTGAACACCGGCGTAATCCCGGGCATGGGCCAAGCCCACGGCGAAGTCGATCCGGGCACCGGTGGGGCGGTACCGCGCCGTCCGCCTCGCTTGTGCGGCCTCGCCGGTGATGCCGATCTTCCGCAGTAGATCTTGCTGGCGGGGGTGGAGCTCTTCGAACAAGGCGCACTGCGCGTACAGCCACGATGCGGCAGACGCCCCAACCCCGGCGAAGTCATCCCCCGGCACCAGCAGCTGATAGCTGCCGCACTGCTTGCGGGCGTGGTGGTAGGCCCGTTGCCATGCCAGGGGCCATGGCGGGTTCCACCACGAGTCGATAGAGGACAGCGCACGGCTCCGGTCGGTTTCCATCTCCGCCATACGGGCCCGGTTGCGTTGGCTCATCAGCCATTGCCCAAGAGGAAATCCATCATGGCGCGTGCTCTTGGACGTGGCGAGGTGGCCGTGGACGGCGGCAAAGGCTCGAGCGCAGTCCAGGCCGACCGCGAAGGCCTGAGCAAGGCTTTTGCGGCGAGGGTGTGCTGAGCGGGCGTGCGCGGGCCGGATTCCGAGATCTGCGAGCAGGCGTTGCTGGCCTACGTGGAGGTCGTCGTACCGGGAACACTGCTCATGGAGCCACTCGCCCAAGGCGAGACTGGTGCCGGGGAATCCTGCCGTGGCGTCGACGGGGCCGTGCTTTCGAACGTGTTCCAGCGCGCGGTGGTACGTCCGTCGCCAGGAGATGGGCCAGGGACCATTCCACCAGGGATCGATGCGATGCAGGGCCCGCGCCCGATCGACAGGAAGCGCCGCTACTCCGGTTCTCTGATTGGCCAGCCACGTTCCCAGTGCGAATCCCTCGTGACGGCCATACTTCGGAACGGCGAGATGCCCGTGACGCACCGCGTAGGAACGGGCGTGTGCCAAGCCGACCTGATACGCCTGCTCTGCAAGGGACGGCCTTCCTGCCGCTGGAGCGCTGCCGAAGGGCTGCTTGAGGCGCAGCTCCCGCACCTGTGCCGCAAGCCCACGAGGCCGGTGCGCGACCGGAACCGCCCACACGTCTTCCTCGGGCACTGTTCCGCGCCCCTGCCGCACACACGCCCGCACCCAGGCGAACAAGGCTCCTGCGCTGGAGGTGGCGAGCTGCTTCGCTAGCCACGGGCGGTCCAGGCGGTGGGCCAGCTCGGTCAGCAGACGGGGTACCTCGGCCAGCGTGTGCGGCATCTGACCGTGCGTGTCTTCCAAGACGCGTTGTCGCCACAACCGGTCACAAAGAACCGTCGTGACCGCGACAGCCTCGGGATACGTCACCATGTCCCGGGCGAGCACCGGTATCTCACTCTCGGGGAGATCGGCACGGACATGGCCAAGACGCGCCGGCCAGAGCACCTCGTCCCGCCAGTGCGCATCCCACCAGGAGGCAACGACCGCCTGGGCCACGGCAAAAGCGTTCTCGCACGAGCCTTTACGGCGCAGCAGCGGCAAAAGGCGCTGGTGCGCACGGATCACCTCCGGTACCCCGGCGAGGCTCACCTGGCCTTCGACCAGCGTGACTCTGTCCAGCGCCAGTGAGTCGAGGGACCAGCACTGGTGTCTGATGCAGATCCTTGAACGCAGGTCGGAGTACAGACGGGCAGAACACAGGGAGCCTGTCCGGGCCGCCGTACACAGTCGGCATCCCAGCGTGACGGCAGGAACCGTGCTGCCGGAGGCGAAACGCACGTTGGGCTGGTCACCGTTCGCCTTCGTGTCAGCGCGCTCATCCCAGGAAGGGAGCGCGCGGGACAGATGCGACTCCGGCACCTGGCAGAGGGAGGCCAGTCGGCGCCGCACCGCGGACGCCAGGAACACCTCGCCGACGAGACAGCCCTTTCCCCAGACACCACGCACACCGGGGCCCGCCATCGCAGACAACAAGCCCGTCATGGTGACGTTGTAGCGAGCGGCCAGTCGGTTCACGAACGACAGCGTCGTTTCACCTGCCAGCGGGGCCAGGTGGACGACACCGATCGCCGGCCACGGGGAGAACGGATCCGTCACCAGCCCCTCCACAGTCTCACCAGCGCACGCGATGGGGCCGATTCCCAAGCACAACACCCGGTCAGACTGCGAGGACACGGTGAGGGTCTCACCGAACCGCTGCTGTGCCCCGGCCACCCGTCCAGCCGCGCGAGATCAACATGTGAACGCTTCCCGTACGTGTTTAGTACGCGAAAGGTGCGTTTCGCGCTAGAGTCTGAGGCAGGAGGTTCTGTATGTCCGAGCTGTTCGACGCGGTCGACGCGCTGGTCTCGTCCCGCTCCACGCTGCCGCCCCCGGCGGAACGCAAACGGCTGCGCCAGGCGCACGGTCTGACGCTGGATGAGGTGGCCGCCGCACTGCAGGTGCGGCGTGCGACGGTCAGCGGCTGGGAGGCCGGCAAGACCGAGCCCAGGCCGCCGGAGCGCGACGCATACGCCCGCATGCTCAAGCAACTCGCCCAGCTCTACCCCGCCAACGCCCCGGTGCCCTCCAAGGACACGGCGGTCCCCGAGACGCCTGCCGTCTCGGCCATTCCTGCGCCATCGGTCGCTGAACCGGCCAAAGCTCGCACCGAACCCGCAGACCGGACCCCGGAGCCTGTTTCCGAGGACACCGCGCTGCGCCCCGCCGCTGTGCCGCATCCGGTGGCCACGACCAGGCCGACATCGCGTCGGCCGCCCCCGCGCAGGACCTCCCCCGCCGGCAGCCCAGCCGGTGGCGCCGATGCGCGGTTCGAGAACGGGCCGCTCGCGGTCGTCGACGTCGCCGACGGCCAGGTGCTGGCGTACTGCGTCGGCGGCCTGGTCCTGGACGTACCGGCGAAGTCGATTGCGGCCCTGGTGGAGTGGACACTGAGCGAGGGGCGGCTCGGTCAGCCGAAGCTGTCCGGGCCGGGCAAGGACGGCGATCCGCTGCTCGTACTCACGGAGGCTGCGCTGGAGCATTACGGCCTGCCGGTCACGCTCACCAAGGAGGAGCGCCTGGCCGGGCGGATCCCGGAGGGCCACAAGGCCATCAAGCAACTGGCCCGCGCCAACTGGCAGCTGACGAAGCGCGGCTTCGGGCCCTGGACGCGGATCTACCGCCCCGCGCAGGGCTCAGAGCGGGCCTGCCTACAGTTGTGTATTCCGTCGTGGGACGCGCTGGACACCCGGCACTGGGCCGATGCCGCCCAGCTTCCGCCGGCCGAACTCGCCCAGCTGCTCGGTACGTATGCGACCCGGGTGATGACGCCGCGCGGCTCCACCGCCGTCACGGGCCTGGAGCTGATGACCGCGCTGCACCCGCCCACCCGCGCCTCCGAACCCGACGAGACGGGCAAGCGGCACTCCGAGCACAACCCCGGCTCGCTGGGCAAAGACCCGGTGGACTGCGCACCGTGCGAGGCCCCCGACGGCCACCCGCTGCTCGCCGGCCTGCCGCGTTTCCACCACCGCACTCCGGCGGAGGTTCTGGTGGAGGAGGCGTACGACTGGGCGCGCCCGCTCACCGACGCCGAATGCCTTCGCCCCCACCTGGTGGGCATCGACGTGAACATGGCCTTCGCCGCCGGCGCCAACGGGCTGATCGTCGGGCTCGGTGCGCCGACGCACGTCAAGAACCCCGCCTTCGACGCGAAACTGCCCGGCTCCTGGCTGGTCGACCTGTCCCATATCGACCTGTCCAGGGTGAAGGGCGCCAAGGACACGTGGGTGGACCTGGAGGACAGTCTGCTGCCGAGCCCGTTCACGCCGAAGGGCGAGCGGCCGGAGGGCCCGGCGTGGTACGCCACGCCCACCGTCGCGTACGCGGTCGAGCTGGGCTACGAGGTGCGCCCGGTCGAGGCGTGGGTGCGTTACGACAACGGGCGTTACCTGGACGGCTGGTACAACCGGCTGCGCGACGCGTACCTCGCCACAATGGCCGACCTTGGAGTGGGCGCCGACCTGTCGCCGGCGGAGTTCCTCGCAGCGATGGACGGCTACCGGCAGCGTGACCCCCAACTGGCGATCGTGGTGTCCGCGGTCAAGGCGACGGTGAAGGGCGGCATCGGCAAGCTGCGTGAGCGCCCGCGCGGGGAGGGCTGGAAGCCCGGGCAGTCGTGGCGGGCCCTTGCCCGCCCGACGTGGCGCCCGGACATCCGCGCCGCAGTCATCTCCCGCACGCGGATCAACATGCACCGCAAGATCGTCAAGCACGCGGCGTTCACCGGGCAGTACCCGGTCGCGGTCCTCTCGGACTGCGCCGTCTACGCGTCCGACGGGCCGTCGCCGCTGGACTTCCTGCCCTACCGTGACGGCAAGCCGCTGCCCGGCGGCTTCAAGCTCGGCGTGAACCCTGGGCTGGTCAAGCATGAGGGCACCCAGAGCGTGCTGTGGGGCGAGGGCGTGCGCGAGCAGTTCAACGCCCCGGAGCTCAACCTCGCCCGGTACATCAAGGACGGCACCGTCACCGACCAGGACACCGGAGAGTAGACCGCGATGAGCATGTTCGGGGACGGCCTGGACGCCGCGGTGCAGAAGGCGTTCACCCGCCCGGCACCCAAGAATGCGGGCGCGCAGATGCGCTACCTGGTCAAGCAGCTCAAGGGCACCAAGGCGGTAGCCCAGATGCTGCGCATCTCCCAGCGCACCGTCGAGCGGTACGTCAAAGACCAGATCAAAAAGCCCCGCCTCGACCTCGCCGCGCGCCTGGAGCGTGAGGTGAAGGCCCGGTGGCAGCCGCAGATCCGGGCGAAGGCCCGGCAGAGGGCGGCGACGACCGGCGGCATCGTCATCGACACCCGCGCCCGGATCGGCTATGCCGCACCGATCGGCACGACGGACGAGGACCGCCTCCGGCACCTGACCGTCGCGCTGCCGCCCCGCTACGCCGCCCGCCTCTTTGACGCCCAGGAGCAAGGCGCCACCGACCGGCAACTCCAGCAGATCGCCGCAGAAGCACTCAAGGAGGCGTACTTCCAGGACAACGGCCGCCGCGCCGGCCAACTGGAGGAGGTCCGCTTCACCGGCATCGAGCACCTCGAGTTCGACCTGTAGGCGCGCCCTGAACACGTCGCGTACCACCCTGTCCGGGGATCGGGCCGTGCTCACCGGAGTTGCGCCTCGGCGGTGCGCCGCACCTAACCGTCGGCCGAGCGGCGGGTTCGATGCGGGAGGGCGCTTGCGACAGATGAAACCGGAGGCGCTGAGGGGCCATTGCGGACCAGAATCCCTCTGGAACGCCAGCCCTCTCACAGCAAGGAGCGCCGACATCAGCAAGCCGATCTCGCCTCAGAACATGAAGAACCTGGCCTTCATCAGGCTGCTGCACCGCCAGGGCGTCGAGCAGTCGCTCCTTCCCGAGCCGCTTTCCTTCACCTCGGTGCTGACCTTCCACGACGCTGTGGAGCTGTTCCTCATCGTCACGGCCGAACATCTGGGCGCCGTGGTGAAGGACCGGGACGGGTTCATCAAACGGTTCTTCGAGGGCCTGCACCCCAGTAACTTCCCTGACGGTGTGGAACTGCAGGGGCAGTACGGGATCAAGCGCCTGACCGAACTGCGCAACGGGTTCAAGCACACGGCTGGCTTCCCGGGCCCGAACGCCATCGTGGATGTGAAGGCTGACACCGCTCACTTCTTCGAGGAGAACACCCCCCGGGTCTTCGGCCTCGCCTTCGACGACTGACAAATCCGTTAGTGATCACTAGATGAGTGACGTGCTGACCTGGGTGTCTAGTGATCATTTCGAGATTTCTGCTGTGGTGTGGTGCGTCTCCGAGCTGGGGTTCCCGTGAAGGCGCAGAAGCCGGAGGGCCTCTGGAGTGCGGATTCAGTGATCGTCTTGGAATGTAGTGATCGGGGTGGGATTTCCTTATGATCACTAGACACCCAGGTCAGCACGTCACTCATCTAGTGATCACTAACGGATTTGTCAGACGCCGGCGGCGCGGGCAGCCGTCATGTCGCCGGGGCTGTCCCCGACGAACAGCGCCTGCTTGGGCTGGACGTCGAGGCGGGTCAGGGCGGCGTGCAGGCCGTCGGGGGCCGGTTTCGCGGGTGCGTCCTGCCGGGTGATCACGACGTCCAGCAGGTCGATGAGGGCGGGTGGCAGGTACCAGGGCAGGCGGTCGCGGTCCTGGAGGGTGACGACCCCGAGCGCGACGTTGACGGCGCGCAGGGCCAGCAGCCCGGTGGGCACGCCGGGGAACCCAGTGGGCAGTGCGGCGGCGAGTGCGCCGTCCCACCACCGGCCGCAGGCGTCGTCTGGGTCGGTGACACCGAGAAGGTTCAGAACCTCGGCGCGGGGGCGGTGCAGGGCGCCGGGCGGAAGATCCGCCGGGGTGGTGGGGCGGCCGGTCGCGCAGGTCGCGACCGCCGCGAGGGCAGTGCGTACAGCCGGGCCGCTGTCGAGGAGGACGCCGTCGAGGTCGAAGAGCACGGCTTGCCGGATCACCGGATACCTCCGGGGTCGGTGAGCAGCGCGGACAAGGTCATCCGGTGCTCGGTGAGCAGGGTGGTGGCCCCGGCCTCGCGGTCCAGGACTCAGAGCCCCGTGGTGACGCGGGCGCCCGCGATCCGCAGCAGCCTGGCTCCGCGCAGCAGACTCGTTTCGCTGCGGGCGGTGTCGTCGATCAGGACGGTGCGACGACCCTCCAGGTCGGCGCCCTCGATCTGCCGCCACGTCCCGTGCTCCTTCGGCGCGGCCCGTACGTAGACCGCGGGCAGGCCGGTGTGCAGGGACACCGCGGTCACGAGCGGGATCGCCGCGAGCGCCGGACGGGCCACTACCTCGGTGTCCGGGGGCAGCAGACCGGCGAGCGCGGCCGCGGTCTCCTTGAGCAGCAGCGGGTCGGCGGCCAGCCGGTAGGGGGCGAAGTAGGAGTCGAGAGTGCGCCCGTCGGGAGCTGGTAGGGACCGGGACGGAACGCGGCGCTGATCCGGTCCGCGAGGACGGAGGACGTCGTCGGGGCCGTCATCGCGGGCTCCCGGCAGTGAGGTTGGCCAGGTCCTTCTCCAGCGCGGCGACGTCGGGGAGGTCGGCGAGGAACCCCAGGGGGCGGTCGGGCCCTCCACGAACCACTGCTCGTCACGGAGGAAGGTGCAGAGTCGGCGGGCGGCCTGACCCAGCAGACGGACCGGGACAGGGCGGATCGTCGTCGCGTAGTACAGGGCGGCGGTCACCTCATGCAGGGTGCCGACCCCGCCACCCATGACCACGACCATGTCCACGTCGTCGAGATAGGCATGCAGGCGATCCCCCATCGTCGGCGCGTACACGGCGTCGGTGACGTGAGGGTTGAACGGCCCCCAGTCCGGTCGGTCGGCCAGGGTGATCGCGGTGACCGGCACTCCGTGGGGGGCGGCGCCCTGGGCGGCGGCTTCCATCAGGCCGTTGTAGCCGCCGTGCCGCAGCCCGTAGCCAGCCGCGCCCAGGGCGACCCCGGCGGCCAGGGCAAGGTGTTCTTCGCCGGGGCGGGCGACGACGCCGGCGAACAGCGCCGCGGTACGCGTGGGGCGGGTCATGCCGGTCCCTCCTGGTACTGGTAGGCGCGGTAGGCGGTGACTTCGTCGGACAGGGCGGCGACCGCGTGCGGGGCGACCCGTCCGGTCAGGCGCAGGATCCGTTCCAGCGCCTGGTCCGCCTGGGCGACGGTGGGCACCGGCGGGCCGCTCAGAGCGTCGGTCAGTTCCGCGAGGCATTCGCGGCCGATCGTCGTGCGGCCCACTTCGTCGGGCAGGTGGTACCAGCCGTGGTGGCGGGAGTGCGGGACCAGGGCGGTGCGGATCACGTCCCGGCACGTTTCGTGCAGCTGGTGAAGGAGCCCGTAGGCGATGTACTCCTGCCCGCGCAGGACGCGTTTGCGGAGCATCGCGTGCAGGACCATCGCCTGCACCAGCAGCGTCGAACAGGTAGCCGGCGCGGCCGCCGTACGGGCGAGCTCCGCCGCCGTCTCCACCCGGGCCCCCGCGTCCGGGCACGGGCCGGCGTCGGTGGGGGTCTCCTGCCAGAGCAGGCGTGGGCCGATCCGGCGGCGCAGCGCGTCCACTTTGCTGTCCGGGCACAGGTAGAGGTCGAGCTGGAGCAGGTGCCCGTCGTGGGGCAGCAGGTAGACGAAGCCCGCGCCGCCCAGGTCGCCGACGATGGTGTCGCGCCAGCCGGGCAGCAGCGTGCCGAACTCGGTGGACATCACCGCGTCCAGACTTCCCATCAGCGCCAGCAGCCGCTCGTCCCGTACGGCGACGACCAGGTCGACGTCGGACAGCCGGTCCGCCGTCCCAGTCGCCGGGGAGTCCCGCACGAGCAGCTGCGTCACCGCCGGAACATCGGACAGCGTCTGCACAAGATCGGCGAGCACCGTCAGCTGCGAGGGCCGGTGGGCGTAGGCCAGTTCCTCCAGCGGCGCCAGCGGCGCCGGGGGTGTTGTCGTGGTCATTCGGCCTTCCCTCCTGCGAGAGAGGAAGAGGTGCGGGCGAGCAGGTGGCGCTTGGCTTCCGTCCATCGGGTGGCCTCCAGGTCGGCCCCGCGGTTGGTGTGCAGTTCGGTGATCAGGTCGTAGGCCCCGCCCTCGGGGAGCGCGTAGGCGTAGTACGCCCGCAGCAGGACCTGCTCGGCGGAGGAGACGAACCCAAGCGAGGCCAGCTCTTTGGCCCACTCCATCAGCCGGCCGCGGTCGGCGGACGTCAGCACCGGCAGCCGGACCGCGTCCCCGGCGCGCAGATGCGGCCGGGCGGCGAGCTCGCGGTAGGTGTCGTCGGTGTAGACGTCGGCGATCAGGTGCAGCCGGTCGGGTCCGGTGGCGTTGCGGACCCCGTGAGCCTGTGAGGGCGTCAGCCGCCACAGCGAGCCGGCCGCCATGTGCACCCGGGCCCCGGCCGTCACGAGAACGGCGGAGGGGTTGGTGACGAGGGGGATGTGCAGGCGGTGGCGGCCGCGCTCGTTCAGCTCCGCGTAGTCGCGGTGCTCCCACAGGTAGGAGTGCGGCTCCAGACGGGCGAGGCGTACGTACATGAAGTCCAGCCCCAGTCCCGCCAGGAAGTCCTTGGTGACGGGCATGCGGTTAAGGAGGGTGGTCGGGCGGGGCCGGCCATCCCCGATCACGACGTCGTGCGGGTCCCCGTCCGGGGAGTGGTTCATCAGCGAGGCGGTCCACCAGCCGCCGGACTGGTACTCGCCGTACGCGACCTTCCCCCGCGTCGGCGCCCCGAGCGCCTCTGCCCGCATCCGCTCCACCAGCGCCTCGTCCAGGTCCGCCAACCTCGCCACCTGCCCGAGCAGATCCGGCCCCGGGCTGCTGATCTCCTCGGTGGCCGCCGTCGCGGCGAACATCGTCGTCCCCATACGTCTCTCCCCTCACCTCGGTGCTGCGGGGCCCGGACGGACCGCCGGGACACACCACACCGCGCCCGCCGCCCAGGGCACAGAGCAGCGGCGTTGCTGCCGGTTGCCGCCCGTTGCGCTGGGTTGCGGACCGGGCCCGGCGCCCTTCCCCCGCCCCTGCGCAGCCGGAAGACTGGTGTCCCGTGTGCTCGCGAAGGGAAAGCCGCCGTGACCGTGGACACCAGCGCCGAACAGCACCCGCTCGCCTACCTGCTCTCCCAGCGCGGGACGGCCCACGAGGCGTACCTGTTCCGGGTGGCCAAGCAGCACCGGCGCATGGGCTAGGTCCTGTCCGATAATTGATCTTGTGGTGGGTCGTGGTGAGCTGACGGATGCAGCGTGGCAGCGGATAGCGTCGTTGCTGCCTGGTGTTGATGGCCGTGGCCGGCCGTGGCGTGATCACCGACAGGTGATCAACGGGGTGTTGTGGCGGTTGCGCACGGGTGCTCCGTGGCGTGATCTGCCGGAGCGCTACGGGCCGTGGCAGACGGTCTATGAGCGGTTCGCCCGCTGGGAGACGGACGGCACTTGGGCCCGGCTGCTGGAGCGTGTCCAGGTCCGCGACGACTCCGTCGGGGCAGTGGAGTGGACCGTCTCGGTCGACTCCACGGTCAGCCGGGCTCACCAGCACGCCGCCGGTGCCCGCAAAAGGGGGCACCGGAGGGGGACGAACTGGAAGATCCGGCACGCGCGGCGGCTCGCCAGGCGCTCGGCCGGTCCCGCGGCGGGCCGACCACCAAGGTTCATCTTGCCTGCGACGGCCGGGGCCTGCCCCTGGCCGTCGTCGTCACGCCGGGCAACGTCAACGACTCCACCGTCTTCGACACCGTCATGGGCGAGCTGCGAGTGCCCCGGACCGGTGCCGGGCGTCCCCGCCGCAGACCTGACATGGTCCTGGCGGACAAGGCGTACTCGTCACCGGCGATCCGGCAGGCCCTGCGCGGGCGGGGCATCCGCACCGTGATCCCCGAGCGGGCCGACCGGAAAGCGAACCGCCGGAGGCGCGGCCGGGCCGGCGGCAGACCGCCGGCCTTCGACCGCGAGCTCTACAAAGCCCGCAACGTCGTCGAACGCTGCTTCGGCCGTCTCAAGCAGTTCCGCGCGATCGCCACCCGCTTCGACAAACTCGCCGACCGCTACCGGGCCGGAGTCCACCTGGCCTCACTCATCCTCTGGCTCCGAGAACCCACCCAAGGACCTTTGTCAGACAGGACCTAGCCCGGACGTGAGCAGCCCGGTCGCGGGCATGCTCACCGCCGCCCGGCACGGTCATCCGTGGACGGGGTGGTCGTTCTCCGCCGGGTGGGGCACGCGGGATGTCACGCTGGTGGAGCACGAGCTGGTGGTGGCAGCCACCGGCCGATATCGCCCGTGACGCTGTCGGCCGGTGGCGCACGCCAACAGGCGGCCGGTATCCCGGGGGCGCAGGCTGATCGGTCGGTTTCTCCTTCTCAGCGCAGTTGCTCGGCCAGCCCGACGATGATGCCCTCCGGGCCGCGAACGTAGCAGAGCAGATAGCTGTCCTCGAACCGGGCGATCTCGCCGACGAGTTCGGCGCCGTGAGGGCGCAGGCGGGCAACGGTGTCCTCGATGTCGTCGACGGCGAACATGACGCGGTGCGTGCCCAGAATGTTGTGCGGCCGGTTGCGCGGCCCGGCGCTGATCACCGCGGGGCTGCGGTACTTCGCCAGCTCGAGCCGACTGTGACCGTCCGGGGTCCGGACCATCGCGATGTCACAGCGGACGCCGTCGAGTCCGGTGCACCGGTCGGCGAAGAGGCCCTCGACCTCCGCCCTGCCCTCCAGCTCCATACCGAGTTCCACGAAGAACGCGATGGCTGCATCCATGTCCTCGACGACGATGCCGACGTTGTCCATCCGCTGAATCGCCATGCTGGTTTCTCCTTCTTCCTCGTGCGGCCGGTGGTAGCCGCTGATGTCCTTGGACAGAGCCGGTGGCACGACATCCTCAGACCGCCGAACTCCGAAAAAACTGGATCGCGCCTCAGCACCGCTACAGCAGACCCGCGAGCCAGGCGCCACCACCGAGGGTGAGTGCGGCACAGGTGGCCGCTCCCATGAAGACGATCGGCCGCAGCGTACCGTCCCCGCTTTTCAATGCTCCCTCGACGATTCGCAGCGTGCGCGCTTGAGCATTGCGCCTCCCCGATTAATTCACGGTGCCGGGTCACCCTTGGCGGGTGGAGTTCCCCGTGCCGCACGCCCTCGCCGTACCCCGTCCGGGCCCCGCCGCGCGGCGCCGACGCGAGCTGGGGGCCGCGCTGATCCACGGCGGGCCCGAGCATCCGTGGACGGGAATGCAGATCAGCGCTGGATGGAGCTGTGGGAACAAGCTCCGGTACGTCACCGTCCAGCCGAACCGAGACCGGCCGCCTGCGTCCGGCCCGCTGCGTGGTCGAGGACGGCTGGCCGCTTCGCCGGGCCGCCGAACACCAGGTCTCACCGACGACCGCTCAGCGGGGACCGGCCGCTACCGGACCCTGTGCGAGGCCGGGATGACGGACCTCTCCTCCCGTCCGTATCACTGGCCCGACGCGCTCATCTCGACCGAGCCACCGGCCGGAACATACGCCTCTACGAACGCGAGCGCCCCGGCGAACTGGTCCACGTCGACATCAAGGAACTCGGCAACGTCCCCGACGGCGGCGGCCACAGGACACTGGGCCGCCGAACGGGCCGCAAGACCCGCTCCGGCACCGGCTACAGCTACATCCACACCGCCGTCGACGACCACTCCCGCCTCGCATACAGCGAAAGCCACGCCGACGAGAAGAAGGAGACCGCCACCGCATTCCGGCAGCGGGCCCACGCAAACTTCATCACCCGCGGAATCACCGTCGAACGCGTCCTGACCGACAACGGCGCCTGCTACAAGTCCCCCATCTGGCGCGACACCCTCGCAGCGGCCGGGATCACCCACAGATGAACCAGGCCCTACCGGCCGCAGACCAACGGTAAGGTCGAACGCCTCAACCGCACCTTCGCCGACGCATGGGCCTACGCCTGCCCCTACCGCACGGAACAGGAACGACGCGACGCCTTCCCCACCTGACTGCGCGCCTGCGATCACCACCGCGGACCGACCGCGCTCGCAGGCAAACCACCCGCCAGCCGCGTCCCCCGGACCTGATCCGGTGTCAGCGGCATTTAAGGTGGCCGGGGTCGAGTGGAGGCCTTTCCCCAACGCGGCCCATGAGGCTTTCTGTGAGAGCGGTACGTCTCGGCATATCCCGGCTAACCCGCCATCGCGAAGCGGATGGTCTCGGCGTCTGTCGACACCGGGCGGACGTCCTTGGCATACCTGACCCGCAGAGGTCTCGTTGCAGACCGTGCGGCGCCCGCATCCGACGAGCGTCAACACCATCCGCTTGATCACTCGTGGAGTTGGCGGTGCGAGCCCATTGCACGGTGACTTCTCATGTTGCCCGAGCCATCTGAGCTCCCGCACAGATCGAGGCCCGTGGGATGAGCTGGTGCCGCGAAAAGCTACTGAGGTGGCGGACCGGCCCTCGCGCTGAGTCCTGGGATTAGGTCGCTGCGTGGCCCGCATGTGCTCGTGACCTGCACGAACTGCACTATCGGGGAGGAACGTTGCTCTCCTGCGGCATCGACTGGGCGGAACGCACGCACGACGTCGCCCCGGTCGACGACAGCGGCCAGTTACTGGCCAAGCGGCACATCACACCGACGCGCCGCCGGCTACAGAATCCTCTTGGACCTGCTCGCCGAGTACGGCGACATCGAGGAGGATCCGATCCCGGTCGCGATCGAGACGTCCCGCGGCCTACTGGTGGCAGTGCTACGGACGGGCAAGCGACAGGTGTTCGCGATCAACCCGATGGCCGCCGCCCGCTACCGTGACCGGCACTCCGTCTCGCGCAAGAAGTCGGACCCCGGCGACACCTTGGTCCTGAAGAACATTTTGCGCACTGCCATGCACGTCCACCGGCCGCTGCCGCAGGACAGCGACCTCGCCCGCGCCGTCTCCGACCCTGCCCGCGCTCAGCAGGACGCCACGTGGAACCGGCAGCAGATCTCCAACCAGCTCCATTCCCTGCTGCGGGAGTACTACCCAGCCGCCTTGACCGCGTTTGAGTACTGGAAGAACGGTCTCTGCCGCCCCGAGGCCCGCGAGATCCTCAAGATGGCCCTGACGCAGGCCCGTGCGGTCCGACTGATCTGCCCCAGCTCCAGGCCGCTCTGAAACGGGCGGGCCGCAAGCCGCATCGCTGCCGAGGCCGACCGGCTCCGGGATGTGTTCCGGGCCGACCGGGCCCATCAGCCGACGCTGGTCGAGGATGCGCTCGGCAAGCAGATGCTCGCGCTCCTAGACGAGTTATTCCGAATGCTGACGGCGTGTTCGGAATAACTCGTCTAGGTCCTGTCTGAGAAAGGACCTTGGGCTGGATCGTTACGCACCCGGCCCGTTCCCTCGAGCATCGAGGCCCGTCTGCGGTTCCTCCCCGCCGCACACCAGGGCTCCCCCGGCAAATGGCCACCACGCTGGGGGCGTCGCAGCGCACCGTGCAGCGGTACGTGACGAAGAAACCCGGAGCGCGGCGTCTGCCGGGTCCTGCGCGGATCCACGCGGCCGGCCCACCCAAGCCCCGTCGCCAACCAACGATCACCGAACCTGAATCGTGCGCAGCGTAAATGACACGGCCTGATCACCCAACCAACCATCTGACAATTCCGCAGGCCAGACACCCGCCCCCGCCCGCGCCCCGTAGCCATCGAAGCTACCGACGCCCCGCAATCACCATCCGCAGATCGCTCCTGGACACGAGCAGCTCTCCAAGGTCGGGATGCGGTGGATGTAGCCGTACGGGCGTGCAGCGGGGTGCTCCGGTTTCCTGGCCGGTCCCGCTGTCGTCGGTTGCGGGAGTTGCTGGATCTCTCGCAGTGTCTCGGCGGCTCGCGCGGTCCCGGACGTGCCCCTTTGAGCTGGTGGACTACGGTCCAACGTCGTTTTTTTGAACCGAAGTTGCTGAGACAGAACCCGGACATTTACCGGATCATTTCAAGATCAGCTCGGCCCTAGTGTCATCGGTGTCAGACGGAAACACCGCAACCGACAGCCGCTGGAGATCATGATGCGTTCGCGTCTCGCCGCCCGCTCCGCCCGCCTCTTTCTGGCCGCCGCGGCCGTGACGGCCCTCGCCGCCACCGCCACCGCCTGCAGCCCCGACGATGTCGACGCCGCAGCCACCGCGACCTCCCCTTCCACCGAACCCGCCGGCAACGGTGGCAACGGGGACAGCGCCGCCACGGACGGCTCCAGCACCAGCACCAGCGGCTCCGGCTCCGGCTCCGGCGGCTCGAAGAGCTCCGGCTCCAGCGGCTCGAAGAGCTCCGGCTCCAGCGGTTCCTCCGACAAGGACGCCGGCACCGACGACGCCAAGAAGGAGGGCTACGGGCAGTCCTGCGGCACCAACGACCTGGACTTCACAGTCACCTCGAAGTCCCAGGCCGGCGGCTACTACCTCGTCACCGCCAAGGCCAAGTCAGGCATCACCTGCTACCTGGAGATCAACACCCCCAGCGTGTCCTTCGGGTCCGGCGCCGACGGCGTCGCCTCCCCCGTCGGGCAGGGTGGCGAAGACCCCATCAAGCTCACCGGCTCCACCGCCGCCTACGCCGGAATCAACCCCAAGACCACCAACAACAATTCCGGCAAGGAGTTCGAGAACGTCATCATCGCCGTCAGCGAAGAGGACCCCGACCCCGCCGAACTCAAGCTCCCCGCCCCCGCCACCGTCGACAAGCCCATCGTCACCGGCTGGGCCACCAACCCCGCCAACTCCGTGCCGATCATCGTCTGACCCACCCACGCCGAGCACCGCCCCACTCCACTTCACCGCTGCCACCGGCGCACGAAGCACGGTCAGCGAGCGGCTGCTGGAAGACGAGCGCGGTGGCGTCGTCGGCAGCGGCGGCGTCGACCACGACCAGACCCGGACGGCTCACGTACGTCTCGTTGATCGGATTCACGTCCGCGCGGTCTCCAGCACCTGTCGCGCGTCGCCGGCACCACCGCCGCTCAAGCAGCGCCGGCGCTGATTCCCTGGCGTTGAGAGAGACTGTCTCCTCGTGTACGGGGCAGACCATGCTGTGCTCCCGGGACATCGACGGTCGTAGGGACCGTCCCCGCGCGTACGGGGGCAGACGTTCGGGAACAGCATCTCGCGCTCGGTGCCCGGAGCCTTAGGTACGAGCTTCACCGCCGCCTTCGCACCGCCGCCTTCGCACCGGCGGTGTTCTCCGCCTCGAACACGGCGCGGAAGCCGCCACCGCCGATGCGGGCGCCGACGGCCCACTCCTTGTTCGGTGCCAGTCTCGTGGTGCGTGCTGTCTCCATCGTCAACTGCGTTCCCGTGAGGGCGGTTTAGTCCCGCTTCCATCCTTCCGGGGACCACTGACAGTGGTGGATGTTGGATCCGTGTCACCCCGCGCGCCACCGAGTCGGGCCACGGGGGTGTCCGCTCCCGGGCCTGGGGCGTGTCCGGCACGGGTCGGTCCTTCCCGGCCCCGCTGCGGAGGCCACCCGCGCGCCGGCTTCGGTACGGTCTGATGCCCCTGGCCGACGTTGACGCGGCCCGGGCGCGGGCGGCTCTTCGGGAGGAGGCCCGCCACCGGGGGAGCTACTGCCAGCCGGCGACGGCAACTCGCGCCAGGACGACGGTGGCGAACTCCTCCCCGGCCCCCGGTCCGAGGGTGCCGGTGGTGGGCCGGTCGTCGCAGAGCACGTGTACCCAGGCCTGCGCTCCATGCACAGAACACCGGTGAGCGTGCTGCCGGCCCTCCGGCGCGTCTGAGCACTGCGGACCGGCCTCGCCGACCCGATTCCCATGCGGGCTGTCGGCCTGCGAGAAGGCGGCCTGGCAGTAACGGCGGTTCACCCAGGGCTACGAGGAGGTCGTGAGCAAGAGCGGTGTCGCTGGTGGCGCCCGGCCCGAGAGGCAGGGTGATCCGCCGGCGGCGGGATCGTGGGCTGCCAGGGCGGTGTGGGTATGGGCGACGTGATCGTAGCGGTCCGAGACCAGTGCGACGGGCGGCAACACGCGGCTGGTGGCGGTCATGCGAGGCGGCTGAAGGCCCAGCGCAGCAGTTCCCGGTCCGCCCGGGGCCTGCCTCTGTGCGAGCGAGCGCGGTAAGGGCGTGGGCGGGTCAGCTGAGCCCGGGCACGGACGTTGCCGTGCACGGCGTGGCTGTCGGCGAACGTGATGTCGTCGGGGTCGGGGTCGGCGTCGGCGTCGGCGTCGGCCCAGACCGGGTGGAACAGCCGGATCACCTCGATGACCACGCCGGGGGTGTGGCGGGCGAAGTGCTGCCAGATGAAAACGCGGGAGGAAAGCATAGGTGCGCGGCGCAGCACGGTGTGGCAGCCCGCGCCACCGACGAAGATGATCGCGAGCTGAGTGGCGGGTTCGTCCCACAGGTAGCGGAAGTATTCGAATACCTCCCCGTTGAGCCACTGGGCCTCGTCGACGAGCAAGGCGCGGGGCGTTTCCAGGACGGTATTCCGGGCGGTCGACTCGCTGGCCAGCGGCCTCTTTGCTGTCTCACGGTGACGGCGCGAGGCCCTGTCTCACGATCCCGTGACTCTCCCTGGTGCTCCGGCCGATGCCCCCGAATCGGCGGCCAACCCGTGCGGGCTACGCGTTCCGTGCGTCGGCGAGCTTGTCCAGTTCGCGCATCGCCTCGGCGTGGGCGCTCATCCGGCTACTCACACTGCCACTCGTGAAGAGCGCCACACCAGCGACCGACACCGGCACGGACAGCCCGAGCACTGCCAGGACTTCAGGCCAGTCGCGCTCGTCCTGACACCAATCACCCCTTTGCAGGCCGTTGTTGGCCGTACCACGTTCGGTCAACAATCGTGACTCGCACTCCGCGGGGTAAGGGTCGCCGGGCTTCTTACCGACCTCGTACGGCGTGAGTAGTAACAGGGCACACCATGTCCACTGGAGCGCCGCCAAAACCAACAGACCGATACCCCAGGCGCGTATCCGCCGGGCCCTGTCGCGGAAGTCGATGTCGTACTCACGTGATCGCATGGCGAGCGAATCTAGCAGCGTGTTGTCGCACGGGGTAGGCGTCCGCCAGGCTCATTCCTGAGTCCGTCTCACGTGACGTTGTCTCTGGCGTGCGCACCGAACGAGGTCAGGTGAGACGGAGGCAAGGTGCCGTGGGACGGGACAGGACCTCTTCGCCGCCGACCGTGCGTCACACACGGTCATTCTCATAAATGTTCATCTGGGAGAGTTCTGCGACCGGCCTGGGAGTGATCACGTTTCCGCAGGTCGCCGTTGGCAGAAGTCATCTCGAAACCCGTACGTTGTGCGGCCCTTCCACCTCCGCCGCCTGATCCGCTCCACCATCCGCACCGCGGACCACGCCACCGGCGACCGGTGGTCGCCACGCGACTGGGACCAGGCCGCCCGGCGCGCCTTCGACGCCCTGGGTGGGCAGTGGACCGCCGCTTGGCACGTGACCGGATGTGCTGGTGGGCTGCCCGCGCCAGGGCCTCCTCCCGGCCCGTGACTTCGGCCTCGGGCCGGACCTCCTGGCGGCCGCCTCCACGGGGCCCGGGTTCACGCACATCGCGCGCGGACCCGAGCCCCGTCTCGGGGAGTGTGCGGTGTCGCAGGGCGGGTGGCGGCCCGGCTACCTGGATGTCCTGACGCCGCCGATGTTGACGTCGTCGCAGACCAGCTCGATGAACTCGCCGACCGCGTAACTGGACCGGCGGGCCGCCTCCTCGTGCGCCGGCTCGGGGTGCTCGTACCAGGCGACGAGCCGCTCGAAGTCTTCCGCGACCCCTCCGGGGAGACCGCTGTTCAGGTCCTCGATGATGTGCGTGCGCTCGTGCGGACTCAATTCCCCGGACCTTTCCAGGTCCAGCGGTCCGGCCGTCCGGCAGAACGTGGCGGCCTTCGCCGAACCCCTGAACTCCTCCGCGTCGGAATCACCGAGGACGAGGAACCCCGTGGTGCCCAGCGCGAGCACCGCCCCGGTCAGCGCGGCGACGGGAAATCCCCTTCTCATGATCAGGTTCCCGCCTTGATCGCGTTGAGGTCGTGCTGGTCGTAGTGGGTCGGCCAGATCTCCACGCGCATGCAGGAGTTGTTGTCCGAGTCGTTCGACCCCTTGCGGTGCCCCAGGTCGCCGGTGTGCCCGAATTCGTGGCAGCCGAGGCTGCGCCACTGCGAGGCGGTCTTACTCTGATACGTGTTGAGCCGGACGCGGATGATGTCGCACGAGGTCCACAGGGCGTTCCAATCGGTGCAGTCCGTGCGGCCGTGCCATCCCGAGTTGCCGTAGTTCCCGTCGTAGACCTCGATGTCGCCGCCGCCCCAGGACGTGGTGATGACGCTGCGTTCGAGTTCGGCCTTGCCCTGGTTCATGGCGTTGGTGCCGTTGGTCGTCAGGCTGAAGCCCTTGACGGCCTGATTCCGGTTATCCGGGTCGGTGCCGCTGTCGTCGTGGTCGGCGTGGGCAACGGTGGGGATCGCCAGGGCGAGGGCCGCTGCCATGGCGAAGGCCATGGTCAGCCGGGAGGAGCGTCGCGGCACGGGAGTTCGCTTTCTGTCGGAGAGGGCCCAGGGGGCGGGGCCGAGGTCGTCGTGCGGCACGAGTGGCGGCATCATCCGCTGGTGGGCATTGCCGAGGCGCCGGGTTCCGAGCCGTCGGTGACCGAGTCGTCGGGGAGAGGCTCTTCGGTCCCGTCCTCGACCGCCGGCGCGTCCTGGGAGGCGCTGGGAGCGACCGGCGGCTCCTCGACGGTCTGCAACTGGTCACTGTTCGCCGGTTGGAGCAGATAACGGATCTTCTGGCCGAACTCGAACGAATCCATCCAGCTGATGCCGGCACTCAGTTCCGAATCGGGATCGGCCGACAGGTCGAGCGACTCGTCGGACATCTTCAGGGCCCGCCCCTGCGTGTTGATCAGCCGATAGCGTCCGCCGGCCTCCTGGCTCCTGATCAGGAAGTAGAAGCCCTTGTCGCCCACCTTGCTCCAGGCCACGTTCTCCACCTGGTAACCCGCGCCTTCCTCGTCCCATCCCCATTCCTCGACGACGAGCGTGGACGGCAGCACGATCTTTCCGTACTTCACATCGACGGAGAGCGTGACGTCGCGTGCCTGGTCGATACCGCCGTCCTCCGCACTGCCGGTGCTCCGGCCCGGCTGGATGCCCGTGACCGTCCCTTCGATGATGTAGGGCGTCGAACCGACCAGCTGTTCCAGGTTCTTGAACACGCGGGTCTCGCGCCCGTGCATGATGCGTACGGCCTGCGCGTCGAGGCGCGGGGCCGCGGATTCCCCTCCTGAGACGACCCACGCTCCCCCGCCGATGACGGCGCCGGCGACCGCTGCGGCGACCGCGGCCTTCCACGTCGATCTGTTTCTGCCCGCTTTCATGGCAACCCCCCACCCCTTACGGCCTTTATGGCGTGCACATGCCATAAAGATCAGGAATGGAAAATAAAGGGGCGTGACGCTCCGCACAACGATCAATGCACAGTGAAGCCATGTCAGCCGACGCCGGGGCACTTCTCCCCGCGCACGACCGGGAGCGTTCCCCGGATCCATTCGCGTCCCCAGTCCAGGGCGTCGCGCGCCCGATCGGACTCGCCTTCCTGGGGGGCGGGGTCGCCGGCGCGGTAGGTCTGAGGCCCTTCCTCGGGGAATCGGGAGACCACCACCAGCATCCGTGCTCCGATCCGGTAGTACGTCCTGGTCTCCGCACCCTCGGCGGTGAAGGCCAGCCGCGCCTCCCCCGTCCCCGGCTTGTACGTGTGCTCGACGTCGAGCACGATCCTGAACCTGTCCTCGCCGCCGAGTGGTTCGACCTTCGCGACGACTCCTTCGGCGATGGCGGTGGAGCACGCCAGCAGGGCCTGCTCGGTGAGTCTGGCCTCCGCGCCGCCGTCATCCGGGCTTCCCACACGGGCGGCGAGATAGGACCCGCCCGTGCCGAGGACCGCGAGGGCGACGGATGCCGCCAGGACCAGCAGCCCTCTGCGCCGCCGCCGTCGAACCGGTTTCTCCGGCGGGCCGGCGGCCACGCGCGCCAGCCCGTCACCGATCCGGTGGAGCTGGTCGCGCACTTCGGCCATGTCCCGTTCCGCGGCGGCGTGTTTCGCCGCGTCCCCGGCCGCCGCGGGTGCGGGCTCGCTCAGCAGTACCGCCATCAGGTACTCGTCCTTCTCCACCTCACGCCACCTCTTCCGCTTCCACTCGAAGGCGCTCGCGCAACGGCTTCGCCGCCGCGAACAGCCGGCTCTTGACCGTGCCGACCGGAATTCCCAGCTCCGCGGCGATCTGCGGCACCGACAGGTCCGCGTAGTAGCGCAGGACGAGTACCTGCCGCTGGGTGTCCGGCAGCCCGTCGAGTGCCTCGGCCACCGCCAGCCCGAGGAGGCGGTTCTCAGGGCCGTCCTGAAAACCGGCGTCCGGAGCGCTCAGCAGGGTGAGCCGTTCACTGACGCGCTCCTGCCGGTGCTTCGTGCGATGCCAGTCCACCGCCAGGTTCGAGGCGACCACCGCGGCCCAGGCGCCCACATCGCGCGGTGGTTCGTCGCCGCGCGCCCGGCGCTCAAGAAGCCGGAGCCGCACCTGCTGCAACCCGTCCTGAAGATCGTCCTGCGGCACCCCGCCGAGGGCCAGCACCGCACGTACCCTGTCGGCCTGCGCCGCGTCCAGCGGATCCACGGCCGCCCTCGCAGATCTCCTGATCCGCACCGGCATTTCCTCTCCGTCGCACGCCGAGTATTTCCACACTGCTCCTATGACGCGGGAGCAGCCCAGAACGTTTGACGCACACGCCGATCGCGCACGAGCGGGTCGAGCCGGTCACGAGCCGCCGGGGCCGGCCAGCCGTCCACGATCACGTACGTGACGTTCATGGCTGTACCGATGGCCAGGTGCGGGGCCGAAAGCACCAGGCGCCGCCAGGACCGAACGGCCACTGGGCGCCTACCGGGCAGCTCTCCTGGCGGGCAGCTCGTCTGGCGGGATCGTCGACACGCCACAATGAGCTGAAACGAACACCGTCCGCGACGCACGGCGTTCATCGCGGACGGGACAGCCTCACTGCTGTCGAGCATGCGGCAAGCACGACACCTCCTTGGTCCAGATCGGAGCGAATGATGAAGGCAGTCCGTTTCAGCCGGTTCGGGGGCCCTGAGGTCCTGAAAATCGTGGACCTCCCCGATCCGCATCCGGGGCCCGGCCAGGTCCGCATCGCGGTGCGCGCGGCCGGTCTCAACCCGAGTGACTGGAAAAAGCGCAAGGGCCTGATGGACGAGGAGCTCCCGCAGACCCTGGGCCACGAGGCGGCGGGCGTCGTCGACGAGCTTGGCGAGGGCGTTACGGACGTGGCTGTCGGCGACCGCGTGTTCGGCGCTTCCGCAGCGGGGGCGGCCCAGGCCGAGCTCGCGGTGCTGGACCACTACGCGCTGATCCCGCCGTCCCTGGACTTCCCCGGAGCCGCCACGCTGCCGGCCGCCGTCGAGACGGCCACCCGAGCGCTCGACCAGCTCGGCGTCGCCGGCGGCAGCACGGTGCTCATCAACGGCGCCTCCGGCAGCGTCGGGAGCGCCGCGGTGCAGCTCGCCGTGGTGCGGGGCGCGCGCGTGATCGGCACCGCCAGTCCGGCGAACCACGCGTACCTGCGCTCGCTGGGCGCCGAGCCCGTCGCCTACGGCGAGGGTCTGGTCGAGCGGGTCCGCGCGCTCGTGCCCGACGGCGTCGACAGGGCGCTCGACGTCGCCGGAAGCGGTGTGTTGCCCGAACTCGTCGAGCTCGCCGGCGGCCCACAGCACGTCGTGACGGTTGCCGACTTCGCCGGCGCGCAGGAGCACGGGGTGGCGTTCAGCCGCGGGGACGCCGGCCGCGCGCTTCACGCACTCGCCGAGATCGGCCACCTGATCGAGGCCGGACGCTTCTCGCTCCCGGTCGCCCAGACCTTCCCGCTCGCCGAGATCGCGCAGGCGCACCGCGTCAGCGAGAACGGCCACGTGCGCGGAAAGCTCGTGCTGCTGGTCGACTGACGCGGGCGCGTGACCATGCGTGACCCGGCTCGCCCTGTGAGCAAGTCATCTCATCCGGCGGGCTTGCGGCGTCGATCCTGGCGCGGCACACCCCCCGGCGCGACTGTTCGAGGTGCGCTGTCGTGCGTACATCCGCTGTTCCGAGCCGCTGTCGGCGACGACCGGCCGAGACGAGTTCGGTGGCGGTATGCGCGGCGTCGGGCGCGTCAGATGTCGGGCCGCTCCTGGGCCTTGATCCACTCCCGGCGGGCGTAGGCGCGGACCGCGTCCCGCTCGGCTTCCGTGCAGCCGTCCTCCAGGGCCGGCGGGATGCCGCCGGTGGTGCTGGTCCCGTGCTGCCGGTCGTGGCGCACGAGCCGCTCGGCGATGTCGGACGCGTCGGTACGCAACTCGGCGTCCACCGGTGCCGGGTCGCGGGTCTCCTGGTAGGGGCGCGGCAGGTAGCTGCCGTGATCGTGGCACAGGGCGAGCACGTCCAGGACGGCCGCGGTGTCCAGCAGGTCGTCCCGGCACTCCAGAGACTGGACACGTACCTGGAAGTCGACGAGCTCCGGGCGGCGGGCGTTGTGTGCGGCCGCGAGGTGCTGACGGTCCAGGACATGCATGTACAGCAGGAACGGGACGAGCCGGCCGATGCGGACCAGGTGCTCTCCGTACGCGGCCTGAGCCGCCCGGCTGGTCGACCAGCCGGGCCACGGCTCGTTCGGGGATGCTCGGTGTGCGCTCATACAGCGGGAAACTATCCGCCCGCCGGAGACGGCGAGGCAGGAACGGGCCACCCCGGCCCCGGCCGGCGCCCCGCTACTGTCTGTCGGGCAGCGCCGGGCCGCCGCGACAGATCGAGATACGGGTTTGGCCGGACGCGTCTCACCCTCGTCCATGAAGGCCACCTCGACGAGGTGGACACGCCCAGCCCCATCGACGACGCCCTCGAACTCGCAGCCGTCAGCAACCGCGGCGCCACTCCCGTTGTCGCCGGCGGCTGGGCGGCCGAGGAGTCCCTCCTCGCCCATCCCGACGACCCCAAGGGTGACGGAGAACGATCAGGCAAGGCCGTCGCGGCCGACCGCATGGCGGCGATCATCGGAGCTGTGCTGTCGCCCCAGGAGAGCGGGACGGCGGTGTGGCGTGGAAGCTCTCAGGCCCGGTCGGCGGCTTTCCGGTGATCGATGACGGAGTCGGGACCGGGACTCATGATTGTCTCGTGTCCGTCCTTGGCTCGTACGCGGTACGGGGGCGTGCCGTCCGGGCCCAGCACCTCGACGATCTCCACTACGTGATCCTGCTGACCGACCGTGCGGCCGTGAACCACAAGGCGGTCTCCCGTACTGGCCTGCATCTCACCCGCTCCTCTCGCTGGGAAAAAGCTGACCGGCGGCCAGCTGCGACGACTTAATCACACAGCGATAGCAGGGATGTGAAAGGTCATCAGGCGGCGATTCTCTTGGTCGGACGTGGATGGCGGGGACGACGGTCACCGCCTGGATGATGGGAGCAGATACGCCCTCTCCCCTGCCACGAGCGGTCTCACCGGAGGCTGAGGAACCACTCCTCCGTCTGCACGAGATGGACGTAAGACCGGGAGAGGGCTCAGCTCACGGCCGCATGTGAGATCCCTTGCCGGCGGCGGCAGCCTGTGCACGGCAGTGGTCCGGCCCCACTGTCACCTCAACGCGCAGGCATACCCATTGCCGTGCGCGCGGCCAGTTCGACGAAGACCTCCTCCTCGTCACGTCCGGCGGCCGGCATCTCGCGGATCTGCGGAACCAGCGTGTCCTCGCCTTCCCCACTACCCACGGCCAGAGGCTCCAGCGAGGCTTGACCGCAGGTCGGCACGGTGAATCGAATGAGCGGCCCGCGATTCCCCTGCCGCCAGGGCACCGGCCCGGAGGACTCGTACGGTACGGACCGCCGTGGTGTGCGATGCGGGGTGCGTCGTATCCGGCGTCCAGCACGACCAGGGTCTCCGGGTCGCCTGCCTGCCACTGGCCGGGGGCGACGAGCCGCTCGACGATCTACGGATCTGCGCCGTGGTCACCGCGGCGACGTCGGCGCCGGGCTCCAGGCGGACCGCGTCCAGCAGCGCTGTCCAGGACGTGCGACCGCCGTCGATCCCGCCCTGGTTGAGCCGGCCGTACAGAGCTCCGTGACCGCGGCGGTGTTCGGGAGCGAGCGCGAGATCGATCAGCGGCCGCCGGGGGCCGGGGTCGAGCGGAGCCCGTACGGGGGCAGCGGTCAGCCGCCGCATCCCGGCATCCAGCGCATCGCGCACCGGGGGCTTCATCGCCGCGCGCTGCGCGCGGGCCCGGTCGGAGTAATGGACGTGACAGCTCACGCGGCTTCTTCTCCGGCCGGGTTGCACCCGGGCAGGTCATCCGTGGGGTGCAGCCGGAGAAGTCCCCGCCGGCGAGCCGGTCCATCCGCGCGTCCATTCCGGAGCTTCACCGGTGCCGGCGGGCCCCGCCGCGGCGGGCCGCCCCTGGAACTCCGCACAAGGCCTTCGCGGCCGCCCGGTGCCCGCCGTACAGACGGTTGACCTGCCGCGTGTTACGGGCATTCAAGGGATCTGCCGGGAGCGGGATCTGCGGAGACGCATGGCCTGCCAGAGTTCGGCGGCGCCGGTACTGCTGTCGGGTCGGGTTTCGTGTCGGCCGGTGCAGCAGGCGTGGTGGGCGATCTTGGCGGTGCCGTAGTCGCGGTGGTGCTGGCCGGGCCAGGCGATGCCGCCGGCCAGGTGGTAGATCTCGTCGTCGGCGAAGTACCGGGCCGGGAAGTCGCCGGGTACCAGTGCGATCCACATTTTGTCGCCTGCCGGTTCGCCGGAGGCGCCGTCGATGCGGGTGGGATCCGGGCCGGCGTTGGCCCGGTAGGTAGTCACGCCGTCGAAGTCGAGGGTGCGGTGGCGGTGGGTGGCCAGGCCGCACTCGGGACAAGGCATGGTGAGTCGGCGGCCCCACGAAGGGACCCCGTCCCCGGCACCGGGGCGCGATGGATTCCAGGGTTCTGCGGGTTGAGGCTGGACATGCGCTCTTCGCTCCTCTCGGCGAAGCGGCTCTTCAGGTGCCATGTGTCGCTCCACTTCGGGAGAGTGAACAGGATTACGTAGGTGCTCGTCACGGCCGTGCAGGATCTCGTGATCCGTCTCATGGAGCATCACTCTGACGCGTTTCATCCCGAGGTTTCATCCCGGATTGCCTGGTTGCGCATGGTTCACGCACCGGCCCCATGCCGGGCGGATTCGGCGGTGACTCCGCGGGTCATGAGGTTGATCACCGCGAGGTGGATCATGGCTTCGAGCTGGTGCGGGTGGGCTTCATGGTCGCGGGCCAGGCGTCGGTGGTTCGTGAGTCCCCCCGGAGTCCGCTCGACGGTCCATCGGCGGGGCGGAGCGGAGAAATCCCGTGGCGGTGGGGTCGTGGCGGACGATGTGCGTGTCGATGCCGAGGGTGGCGGCGTGCTCGACGAGGTGCTGGCGGTAGCCGCCGTCGACCCGGTCTGCGGATGGCGGGATGCTCGGCGGCGACCCGTTCGACGAGGAGCCGCCGACGATCGAATCCTGCACGCCGGCCGCGGTGGCCAGCACCCCGAGGAGGAGTCCGACGGTGCCGATGACGATGCTCCGCCTGCGGCCGACAAATCTTCTTGCCCGCGTCGATGCCCTGGCTGGTCTCGGCGACGTTGCTGGAGGCCTTGACGCTCCGGGCGTGCACGACAGCCGCAGAGGGCTCTGTCTTTCGACCGTGCGCTCGGCGAGTCCCGTCGCGTAGAAAGTCGTGCACCCGAGCAGCCGTGCCGGACCCCTGTCCGTCTCGCCCGCCAGGCGGTGAAGTTCAGCTCGATCAGAGCCCAGCGGGCATCGGACACGTCACGGCGGTACGGACGACGAGCACTCACGCCCCGTACAACGACCGCCGATTCCACCAGTCACAAAAACATCACTCACTACCGGCTGTCCAGATCAGATGCCCTCTTCACCGCGGGAACGTGCGAGGGGCTCCGGCCGAGCCTCGCCTCGTAGAATCGTGCTGTGGCATTCATGAGCACTCCGCACTGCTGCTTCCACTGATCGGGAGGCTGTGAGGGCGATGCCGGACGGCATCGCCCTCCTCGGTATGCCTGCCGCGTGACCCGCGTTCCGGCGCTGCCCGCAGCGAGGGCCGACGCCGATCGGTCCTCCTGGGACGGTCATCTTCTGAGCACGCGTGCAGGCACGGTCCCTTCCCATCACCGTTGCCAGGAGTGCCTTGTGCGTGTTTCGCTTCCCCCTGCCCTCGAATCGTTCCTCGATCTCCTGCGCTGTCCGACGTGCGGCGCTTGCCTCCACCCCGACCGCGGCGCGCTGCGCTGCCCGGCCGGCCACACCTTCGACATCTCCCGGCATGGCTACGTCAGCCTCTTGACGGGCGCCCGGGCCACCAGCGGCGACGACGCGGCCATGACCCGAGCCCGGGACCGGTTTCTGGCCTCCGGCAGGTACGGGCCGATCCGCCGGATCGTGGCTCACCTGGCGGCCGACGCCGTGCCCGGGCAGAGCACCGTGGTGGACGTGGGGTGCGGCACGGGCTACTACCTGGCCGGCGTCCTCGAGCAGTTGCCCGGTGCCCGCGGTCTGGGTCTGGACACCTCGGTGCGCGCTCTGCGCGCGACGGCCCATGCCCATGAGCGGGCAGCCGCCGCGGCCTGGGACGTCTTCCGCCCCCTCCCGCTGGCCGACGGGATGACCGACGTCGTGCTGGACGTGTTCGCCCCGCGCAACCCGTCCGAGTTTCACCGGGTGCTGCGGCCGGGCGGTCGACTGATCGTGGTGCGTCCGACCGGGCGGCACCTGCTCGAGTTGCGCAGCCAGGTGCCCGGAATGGTCACGATCGACCCGGCCAAGGAACACCGCCTGCACACGGTACTGGCCCCTTTCTTCGAGGCCGCGGGTACCGAACTGGTCGAGTACGTCACGTACTTGACGAGAGCGGAGGTCCTCGATCTGGTGGGGATGACACCGAGCGCACACCATCTGAACGGTGCGGGCCTGGGCAATTACGGTCTCGTGCCCGACCAGGTCACCGTCTCCGTGCTGGCCACCGCCTACCGGCCTCGGTGACCACCAGCGGGCGCTCGCAGCAACTGACCGACGAGCAGCGGGCACGGCTGGCGCCCTACTTTCCCTGCGACACAGGGAAAGTAGGGCGCCCGTTCGCCGACCACGGCCGCATCATCGAGGCAATTATCTACCGGTACCGCACCGGGATCCCCTGGCGAGACCCGCCCCACGAGGTGTTCGGACCCTGGCAGAGGGTGTGGAAACGACATCGCCGGTGGGCTGCTGGCGGCACGTGGAACTCAGTTCTGGCACAACTGACCTCCCAGACGGACTCGATCGGCGCAATCGACCGGACGGTCTCAATGGACTCGACGATCACCCGAGTTCGTCAGCACGCCACGGACACGACTCGGCTGGAGTCGGACACCAGCGCCGCCACCGCCGAGGCGAGAGCGAGGATACGGTGATCGACCGTGGACCTGGGACGCACGCAAAAGGCCGATCGCGCGGCGGCCCGGCAACCGAAATCCATCACGCCATGGACGGCAACGGCCGCCCACTGGCCCATCGTGGTCACCCGGGGCAGGTCCACGACGGACAGATCCTGCCGCTCCTGCTGGGCGTTATCCGGGTCCCGCCGATGCGGCCGAGGCAGGCGACGCACCACACCGGACGCCCTGCTCGGAGACAAGGCGTGCTCCAAAAAGATCCGCGCAGACCTCGCGTGCCGCGGCGTCCGCGCTGTCATCCATCGATCATGCGAGACGACTCTGCCATGACGGGCGACGGACCGCTACCGGAACACCTCACACGTTCAACCGGGTATCCCCTGCAAGATCTACGAGCCTTACAGCCCCCTCCGACTGCCTCTCGACAACCCGCCATTTCCCGGTTCTACCGGTTATGGACAAGCCGCGCTTCCCGGGTCGCAAACCCGGGGCCATAGAGGCTCTCTCCAGTTCCCAGGACAAGCTACCGACCATTCCACGCCCCTTACGCCGGGAGGTTCTTCGGCGACCGCTCCAGGTCCAAGATCACCTACCATGGCCTTCGCCCAACAGGCACAGGCTCGGCTCCTCCTGCAGGGCTGATGCATTTTCAGTCGGGTGCATACGCCGCTTCGTCGGCCTTACATCTGATAGGCGGTTTTGTCGGGGTGAAAGCAAGAAAGGCGACGTCAGATGATCAGGGTCGCTGAGGCCCGTGCGACGACCGAGCGACAGCGACGGCGCGCAAGATCACTGTGAGAGGGCACGCGAACTGCTCAGCCGGCAGGCCGGACTGACCGGCTGCTGCGCGGGAGACTGTCGAGCCGGAGACCGCCGCACCGGACGCGCCGACCTATGTCTCCGGCGGTCTTCTCTCTGCCCTCGTCGCCGCTACTGAACTTGAATGTGTGATGTCGGCCTGATCGCGTCAGCTGGTCAGGGTCAGGCCGGTGCCTATGAGGCAGCCGTCGATGAGGTGCGGTCGGTACTGGGTCTGCTTGAGGCTGCGCTTCACGGCGGTGGCGGGCTGGTCGAGGTTCGCGGCGGCGAGGTTACCGATCGTCCGTTTCACCAGGGACCAGATGCCTTCCTGCGGGTTGAGGTCGGGTGCGTAGGACGGAAAGTGGAAGTCGGCCAGCCAGTCCTCGTTCGCGGCGATGAAGTCCTTCATCTGCGGCATGAGATGGGTGCGCAGGTTGTCCCGGACCAGGACGATGGGGCCCTTGAGCTGGTTGTGCGCCCGCACGATGAGGTCGCGGTAGTCCTGCCAGGTGAAGCCCTTGGGTTCCCCCTTGCGGCCCCGGTGGACGCGGAATCCGTAGATCAGCCGGGAGCGGTCTCCGGGGCGGAAGCAGACCATTCCCGCCATCGAAACTCGCCCTGAACCCCTGCCCCGGACGTGCACGACCGGCGTCCGGCCGACCCGGCCCCAGGACCTCGCGCGTGGCGGCCTCAGCGACTGGCTGGCCTCGTCCTCACAGACGATCCAGGCCCCGCGGGCCGCCGCCGCACTATTACCTGCGGCCACACCTCCTTCTTCCACAACTCCACTGCTTCGTCGTCACGCTCGATCGCCCTGCGGGCCGGCTGCTGCCAGGACCAGCCATGCCGCTTCAGCAGCCGCCATGTCCCCTCCACCGTGTAGCCGACGTGGAACAACCGCCCGATCAACATCTTCACCTGCGCCAGCGTCCACCGCTGATCCACCCATCCATGAGCAAGCGGACCACGCTGCAACTCACGCTCCAACCAAGCCATTTGGGCTGAAGACAGCCTCGGGCGACCTGGTGAGCCCTTCGACCGGACACCCTCCTCGCCAGACTCCCGCCACTGACGGCGCCAGCGCTCCACCGACCGTTCACTGACCCGCAGCTCGGCCGCGATCTCCCGGTTCTTCGCGCCGCCCTCGAAACGACCCACTGCCTCCAGCCGGACCCGCTCCCTCACGGCTCTCCAGGCGTCGGTCAAACCGCCACCCTGCGCGTATCTCACACCACACAGCTACCGACCCGACTCAGCCGCTGTCAGGCGAACGACCCGACATCACCCAATCAAGTTCAGTAGCACGTCATCCAGGCAGCCGCTGTCGGAGGTTGATTCAACAGAAGCCGCCCCCTGACCGACCATCACTTGGTATCTGAAAGGGGAACTGGGTAGGGCTGGTGCGGCATCAGCAGATGATCTTGAGCAGGGCGGTGACGTAATCGAGGCGAGACCGGTGGTGGTCAGCTGCGGCGGCGACGTTGGTCCAGCCGGCCTGGCGCATGAGGCCGATCGCGAATTGCGCGCAGGGTGGCCACGGCCGCAGGGGGCACCGCCGGTGCGAATCTTGGAGGCGTCCTCGGCGTAGGTCACAACTCGTCGGTGGTACAGGGCTTCCACGGACCAGTGGCCCTGCACGAGTTCGGCCGGCCGTGCGGGGCCGACCTGATCGGGGGTGAGACCGGTGACGGCATAGACGTCTTCCTCTGAACCTTGCCGGTCTTGGTGTTGACGCGGCGTCGCTTGATTTCGGTCACTTGGACGGCGTGGGGGAAGAATGGTCCGGCTTGGACGGTGCACAGATTCGGCCGTCGTACCTCGCGTCGTCCGTGCCCGATGGTGCGGGTGCGGTCCAGCAGCTGCATCTGTGGCCAGTACAGGCGGCGCAGTTGTCGGTGCAGCTCCTTCTGGTTGCCCTTGATGACCAGGAGTTAGTGCCCGCCGGCGGCGACGATATCCTTCGCGGTCTTGCGCTGGGCATGCATGGTGTCGGCGGTGACGACCACGCCGCGCAGGTCGAAGCGGGCCAGCGGCCGTCGTCACCCAGGGACGGGTTGATCCGGCCCCGCAGGTACGACGGGCAACCCTCCGAGCGGCCTGGCCGGCCTGCTTATCTACCGAGGATTCGCGGGACACGGCGCCTGCCACGGACGGTTGGATGGCGGACACCGACAGTCCTTCTCCGGATGGAGAGAGGCTTCCTTACTGCCTGCCCCTCGGATCCAGAACTCTCGGGGGGGTTTCGTCTGCTCCCCTGCCCTGCGAGCATCTCATAGCGTTCGCAGGCTCATTGGGGGTTGCATGTCATCTGTACAGAACAACGATCAGCGGCTACTCGACCGCATCCTGGACGATCAGCATCGTCGCCTGGCTCCGCATCAGGGACGGGATGACTTCTTTACGTTCTTCGCGGCAGACAAGGCCCTGCAGGACTGGGATCTCGACAACGACGAGATCTTGGACGGCATCGTGGACGGGGCTCACGACTGCGGCATCGACGGCATCTGGTCGTTCGTCGACGGCCGTTATGTCACCGCGGACGCTCATCAGTACATGTCCTCGAGAGCCGGCACTATCGAGCTGGTGATCCTGCAGGCGAAGACGTCCCCGGGCTACCAGGAGACCGTCTTCGAGAAGCTGCACTTCCATCTCCCGACGCTGCTCGACATGAGCCGTGTCGAGGAGGAACTGGTGGACCACACCAATGCCAAGCTGCTGGAGCGAACACGCCGTTTCTTGCGCATCCTGGAAGATCTGGCGTCGTCGTTCCCCCAGGTCCGGGTCAAAGTGATCTACGCCAGCAAGGCTGCTGAAGGCCCTCATCCCAACGTGAAGTCGAAGGGTGATCGACTTCGACGAGAACTCGCAAAGATCACTTCGGACACCGCTGCAACCATCGAGTACCTGAACGCCGCCGATCTGCGCGAGCGGACGGCCCGCGGTGCGAAGGCAGTGGCGCAGCTCATCTTCTCCGAAACCCCGATGAGCACGTCTCTCGGTGAAGGCTACGTGTGCCTGGCACGGTTGGACGAGTACTACCGCTTCATCACGTCTGACAACGAGGCTCTCCGTCTGGAGCTCTTCGAATCGAACGTCCGAGACTACGCCGGGTCCACTGTGGTGAACAGCGCCATCGGCGAGACACTGAAGTCAGGCACACGCGAGGACTTCTGGTGGTTCAACAACGGCGTCACGGTCGTCGCCGACGCCGCACAGATCGCGGGCAAGAAGATCGTCATCAAAGACCCGCAGATCGTGAACGGGCTGCAGACCAGTCACGAGGTCTATAGCTACTTCCAGTCAGGTGGACAGCACCGGGACAGGTCCCTACTCGTCAAGATCGTGGTCGCCCCGGAATCAGGAACGACACGTGACAGGATCATCCGGGCTACGAACAGCCAGACACAGCTTCCCGCCGGCGCGCTGAGGGCAACCGAGTCCATCCAGAAAGACATCGAAGAGAGCCTGACCCACGCTGGGGGCTATCACTACGAACGCCGGGCCAGCTATTACCGCAACCTGGGGTTTCCCCTTGCCCAGGTCGTCAGCATGGCGCGCCTGGCACGCGAGTTCACCGCCTTCGCCCTCCGGGAGCCTCACACGGCGCTCAGGCACTCAGAGGCTCTGCTGCTGGACGACGGACACTACGGCCAGATCTTCTCGCCCAGGTACGACCTTGACATCTACCGTCTCTCCTTGGACGTCCACGCCAAGCTCCGCCGCTTCTTGTCCGAGTACGCAGAAGACCGGCCCCTGCTAGGGGAAACAGTCGAGAACTGGCTCTATCCCCTGGCGTGCGTATCCGCTTATACGCTCACACGACTACGACAGCCAACAGTACGGGATCTCCTCAATATCGACCTGAACCACCTGAGCAATGAGCTGATGGAGCGCATGGCCGGAACCCTCGACCAGAACTTCAAATCCGCCCTACGCCGGAACAAGGCCGGAGGCGTGGACCAAATCGCCCGCAGCGCGGACTTCACCACCAAGCTCCGACAGGCGGTGATCTCCCAGAGCCGCTTCCACATCGAACATTGATGTCGATCTTGCATGGCGGTCCTTCGGCTCTTCCGGCGGGCCATTACGCTGTTGTGGGCTGATGGTGGGAATGCTGGCGGCGCGGCCAGGAAAGGGCGCACCTCGAGCCACTTGTGGATCGGCTCCCCGCCCGCCCCGGGGCGGCCGCCAGATCCCCGGCCAGCTCGATGGCACGCTCGTAGCTGTCGACATCGATCACCATCCAGTCGGCGTGAGGTCCTTGGTCTCGGCGAATGGCCGTCGGTGAGTGGCGGGCGACCCTCGCCTTCGTACCGGACGAACGTCCCCTCGGGGGCGAGCGCCTGGCTGTCGACGAACTCGCCGGTCCTCTCGAGCCGGGCCGCGAAGTCGTGCACGTACCGCACGTGGGCCGAGATCTCCTCCGGCGTCCACCGGTCCATGGGTACGTCGTTGACCGGAGCCGGGGCGCCGCGGTGGTGCTCGAGCAGCAAGTACTTGGCCATCGTGTTTCTCCTCGGTGCTGGTGCGGCCCATCTTGGTCGCGTTCGTCGCGGGGACGGAGCCGGCCACGGGATTCTCGACATCGCCGTCCGATTTTTTTCGCTCTCGTAGGTGCGCCTGGGTGAGCCGTCTCGCGGCGTCCGAGTCCACGGCGTGGCACGAGGGCGAGACGGAGCGAGGCCTTCCAGGATCAGCGGCGACCAGGCAACTGAATCCAGAGAAGACCTCAGGCGCGCCACTTACGTATGGCCCTGGCGAGTCGTGGCGCGCTCCGACTCGTCTCCTCGATCGAGGGGCCTGGACCGAGGAGCACGGCTTCGCGCCGCCGCGGGCCGAGCTCACCAGCCGGGCGGTGGAGTGGGCGGTCGGCCTGCTGCGGCTCGACGACAGCACGGTGTCGGCGATCGCGCGGCGGCCGGCGAGCTCCACGGGCCCCTTCCCTGCCCGGCGCGAACCGGACTTTGCCAGAACGCTTGACATGAACGGCTGCGAATTACAGCCTATGGCAACGTTGTCAGGCCAGCAGCGTTCAGGCCGCCTGTTCCTCTCCTGATCATCTGGAATGGACTACTCGCCCATGACTCATCAGTCGTCTCACCCGTCCCGCCGGTCTGTGGTCGCCACCGGATCAACGCTGCTCGCGGGCTTCGGCCTCGGGATCGCGCTGCCCGCGAGCAGTCAGGCGGCGGTGCCGGGCTCACCGGCCGGGGCCGTGCCTCCGGGCGAACTGGCCGCCTACCGCCCGATCGCCGTGTCGTCCACCGACTACGCCCCCACGCCGGGCGAGTTCGTGGTGGACCGGCTCAGCTCCACCGGCGTACGGGGCAGCGGGTGGCGCGCCGCGGACGGTGACCCGCAGTGGATATCCGTCGACCTGCAGGCGGACTGTTCCGTCGAGTCCGTCCGGCTGACCTTCGAGGCCACGGCGGGCGATCCGGTCTTCGTCCCGTCCTCCGGCGGCAATCCGCGTGACAGCACCACGGGCCAGGAGGTCCTGTCCAGTTGCGCGGTGGACTTCGTCGTCGAGGTGTCCCGCGACCGCCGTACGTGGACCAGCGTCTACCGGACCACGTCCGGCACCGGCGGTGTCGTGGAGATCAAGCCGGCCAAGCCGGTGACCGCACGCTGGGTACGGATGACCGTGCACAAGCGGTCCAACGCCAACCCGCTGGGCCTGAACGGCTTCGAGGTGTACGGGACCGCCCGTGGCCACCGTCCGGCGGCCACGGGGTGGACCGACTGGGGCACCCGTCACCACGACGCGCCCGCGCTGAAGGTCGCCGCCGACGGCACCGTCCCGCTGGAATCGGGCTGGACGCTGACCATGGACGACTGGGCCGGCGGCGACGGCGCGAAGCTGTCCGGGACGGCGGTGGACACCAGCCGCTGGCTGCCCGCGACCGTGCCCGGTACGGTCCTGGCCTCGCTGGTCGAGCAGGGGCATCTGCCGGACCCGGTGGCGGGGCTGAACAACCTGCGCGTCCCGGAGGCGCTGTCCCGTCACTCCTGGTGGTATCGGCGCGGCTTCCGGCTCCCCAAGGGCCTGCGCACCGGTTCCGGGCGTCATATCTGGCTGGAGTTCGACGGTGTCAACCACCAGGCGGATCTGTGGCTCAACGGCCGGCAGGTGGGCGGGCTGACATTCCCGTTCGCCCGCTCGGCCCACGAGGTGACGGGCCTGCTGACCGGCGGTGAGCAGGCGCTCGCGGTGAAGATCACGCCGATGCCCCTGCCGGGCAGCCCGGGTGACAAGGGGCCGGCCGGCCTGGCCTTCGTGGACGCCGGCGCCACCATGATGAATCGCAACTCGCCCACGTACCTGGCCTCGTCGGGCTGGGACTGGATGCCGGCCGTACGCGACCGGGCGGCGGGCATCTGGAACCACGTACGGCTCCGCTCCACCGGCCACGCGGTCATCGGCGACCCCCGGGTGGACACCAAGCTGCCCGGTCTGCCCGACACCAGCAGCGCCGAAGTCACCATCGTGGTGCCGGTGCGCAACGCCGACTCCGCCGACCGGCGGGTGACCGTCACCGCCTCCTTCGGCGACGTACGGGTCTCGCAGACCGTCACCGTGGCCGCCGGCGCGACCACCGATGTCACCTTCACGCCCGCCGCCTACGGACGGCTTCGGCTGCGCGACCCGAAGCTGTGGTGGCCGAACGGCTACGGCGAGCCGCATCTGCACGACCTGACTCTGACCGCGTCGGTCGGCGGCGACGAGAGCGACCGGCGCACCACCCGCTTCGGCATCCGCCAGTTCGGTTACGAGTACGAGATCAAGCTGCCGTTCGGCGGCGGCAGCGACGCGTACACGCAGTCGGTGCCGGTGGGCGCACAGAACGCGCGGTACGTGCGGATCCGGTGTCTGACCCGGGCCACGAACTGGGGTTCGTCGCTGTGGGGCCTGTCGGTCTTCGACAGCGCCGCGCCCGGCACCGACCTGGCCCTGCACCGGACGGCCACCGCCCAGTCGGTCGACGATCCGGGCAACCCGGCCTCCCACGCGACCGACGGCGACCCGACGACCCGCTGGTCCTCGGCGTTCGAGGACGACCAGTGGATCCAGGTGGACCTGGGCTCTCCGGTGTCCTTCGACCGGGTCGACCTGGTCTGGGAGCAGGCGTACGCCAAGACCTATGTCGTGCAGGTGTCGACGGACGGCTCCACCTGGACGGATGCGAGGACGGTCGACAACTCCGCGGTCCCGCTGCCGTTCCAGGGCGGTGACGCGAGCCTCCAGAACGTCGACTTCCCTGCCAGGAAAGCCCGTTACGTGCGGATCAGCGGCGGCGCGCGGGCAACCAGCTGGGGTACGTCGCTGTGGAGTCTGTCGGTCATCGACAGCGCGAAGCCCGGGACCGATCTGGCGCTGCGCCGGCCGGCCACCGCGCGGTCCGACGACGGGTCGAACCCTCCCGCCAACGCCACGGACGGCAACCCCGGCACACGCTGGTCCTCGGCCTACGAGGACGACCAGTGGATCCAGGTGGACCTGGGCTCTCCGATCTCCTTCGACCGGGTCGTCATCGTGTGGGAGCAGGCGTACCCGAAGACCTATGTGATCCAGGTGTCCGACGACGCCACCACATGGACGGACGTGCGGGCGGTGGACAACGCACCGGACCCGCTGAAGATCAGTGTGAACGGTGTGCGGGTCTTCTGCCGGGGCGGCAACTGGGGCTGGGACGAGCTGCTGCGCCGTATGCCGGCCGAACGGATGGACGCGGCGGTGCGGATGCACCGCGACATGAACTTCACCATGATCCGCAACTGGGTCGGCTCGGTGAACCGGGAGGAGTTCTACGCCAGTTGCGACGAGCACGGCATCCTGGTGTGGAACGACTTCCCCAATGCCTGGGCGATGGACCCGCCGGACCACCAGGCCTTCAACGACCTGGCGCGGGACACCGTACGGCGCTACCGCATCCACCCCAGTGTGGTCGTGTGGTGCGGCGCCAACGAGGGCAACCCGCCGGAGGCGATCGACAGCGGGATGCGGGACGCGGTCCAGGCCGAGGCGCCCGGGCTCTTCTACCAGAACAACTCCGCCGGGGGCATCGTCACCGGTGGGGGCCCGTACGGCTGGGTCGAGGCGGAGAGCTACTTCTCCCCGACCACCTACGGCAGCGGCAGCTTCGGCTTCCACACCGAGATCGGGATGCCCGTGGTCTCGACGGCCGAGAGCGTACGCGACCTGGTCGGCGACGAGCCAGAGTGGCCGATCGGCGGCGCCTGGTACTACCACGACTGGAGCACGCGGGGAAACCAGGCCCCGCAGAACTACCAGGCCGCCATCGAGACCCGTCTCGGCGCGGCGAAGGGTCTGAACGACTTCGCGCGCAAGGCGCAGTTCGTGAACTACGAGAACACGCGCGCCATGTTCGAGGCGTGGAACGCGAACCTGTGGAAGGACGCCAGCGGCCTGATGCTCTGGATGTCCCACCCGGCGTGGCACAGCACCGTGTGGCAGACGTACGACTACGACTTCGACGTCAACGGTACCTACTACGGGGCCCGGAAGGCCTGCGAGGCCGTGCACGTCCAGGCCGATCCCCGGAGCTGGCAGGTCATCGCCGTCAACCACACAGCAGCGGCGATCAGGGGAGCGACGGTCACCGCGCGCTTCTACGACCTGGACGGACGGCAGCGCGGACCGGCCCGGCGTACGACGGTGGATGTCGCGTCCTCCACGACGACGGAGGCGTTCACGGCCGAGTGGACGAAGGACATGCCGGACTTCCACCTGCTGCGGCTGAGTCTGGAGGACCGGCGGGGCAAGGCCCTGTCCGAAAATACGTACTGGCGCTACCGCTCGGCGGCCGACATGAAGGCGCTCAACAAGGCCACGCCGGTGAAGGTATCCGCCGATCTCGGCCGGGTGACCCGGTCGGGCGCGCGCCGGGCACTGACGGCGACGGTCCACAACCGGGGTTCGGCGGTGGCCGCGATGGTACGGCTGTCGCTCCTGGACGCCAAGAGCGGCGAGCGGGTGCTGCCGACGCTCTACAGCGACAACTACGTATGGTTGCTGCCCGGTGAGTCGCGGACGGTCACGCTCTCCTGGCCCGCCGAGGCGCTGCCCTCGGGTCGGCCCGCCCTGCGGACGGAGGGGTACAACGCGGCGGCGACGGTGAGCCGCGCGTAAGACGGTCCGGCGAATCACGCCGGGTCCTCCCGCTTTGCCGGGGCCGCCCGCGCGGCCCCGGCCCCGTCGCCCTACGGCAGACACCGACCCGGCGGCTGGGTGTGGGGCGGCGTTGGCATGGGCGTTGCCGTGGCCAGCTGCGCGGGCGGGCCGTAGGCGACGGTACCCCCGCCGATGACCTCCAACGCGGCCGACGTGACGACAGCGGCGGTGAGCCTCCGTCGAGCGTTCACGACCGACTTGTTCGCGCTCACCGCGCGCCGGAAGCAGACTCACCTGTGTGCACACGCGGTCACTGATCGTAAGGAGGGTCTTCGAGGCCTCGCAGGCAACGCCCCATGAAACGTCCACCGTAGGCTGCCCTCATGCCCACCGAAGACACTCCTGCCAACGCCGTCAAGCATTGGCAGGAGTACTCCGATGTGTACGACTTCCTGGAGCAGATCCGCCTGCGGCCCGGCACATGGCTGCCGGGCTGCTCACTCCAGCACCTGCAGTCCATACTCACCGGCTACCGCGTGGCACTCGCCGTGCACTCCAGCCACGAGTACTACGGAATGTCCAGTTCCCTCACCTGGGCCGCAGAGATCGAGCGCCACACACCGGCTGATTCCACGCCGATCGACGAGTTCTTCCGGCTCCTGGACAACTTCAGGCGTGACACAGCCCAGGTGCCTGCCCCACAGGACACGACGGATCAGCTCCCCGGTGTCGAGTACATGAGCAACGCCTTCGTGACACTCCTCCGGCGACGCCACCTTCTCACCGATGCCGTGCAGCAACTTGCGGACCGTGGCTTCCGCGTCGTCCACCTGGCGGCGATCGGGTGGACAACGGAAGAGGACATGCACCGAAGCATCGCCGCAACCCTGCGGTTTCCCGACTACTACGGCCACAACCTGGACGCTCTCAACGACTGTCTCGGCGACGTGGCCTGCTTCGGCCCCTACGACGATGATGCCGAGAGCACCGGGCTCGTGCTGGCCTTCACCGACTACGACCGCTTCGCCACCGCAGACCCTGGAGCAGCGCAGATCGTGCTGGACATCATGGCTAACCAGGCCCGCCGGGCGGCGGTGGTTCAGCGCCGCTTCTTCGCCCTGATCCACAGCAACGACCCGGACATCCGGTTCGAACCCGTCGGAGCCATGCCCGTCTGTGGAACAGCGACGAATGGCTCGACTCCAGCCGCCGTGGAGAACACGGCATCGGCTCCACGGAGAACGGCTGCCCATGACGGCAGCGCTCATGCCTGCCCCTGGACGTGGCCTCTCAGGCCCTGTCCGGCGGATCTTCGCGGGCCCGGAACGCCTGGCACGGCGCCTCGCCGTGCTCAAGACCTTCCGCATCCGCCGCCGGGCCGCATCCGGCGGGGCATCCAGAGCAACCATCCGGAACCGCTCGATCCCCTCACCGGTCGCACCGATACGGTGAAAGGCCTTCAGCACGTCTGCCGGCCCGCAGCCGAGCCGCGATACTTCAGCACGATCAACATGTAGCCGGAAGCCTCACCGCGAACGCCGACCAGCTCATCAAGGCTTACGCGTGGGTTTCTGGTGGGACTGACCGGCGGCCGCCTCCGGAGGGTCCAAGTCTTTGTGGGCTGGCGACTCGATGTGCCGCACGCACAGCCGCGCGGGCCAGGTCCTGTCCGAACAAAGCTCACCCAAGCACAGCGCCGCCGACGACAGTCCGCACATGGTCGGCATTCACGTAAAGGCGCATCTGTCCACCGCTGTGTGCCGGGAAATCCCCGCCGGTGCCGACTCCCTATGATGACCCGACAGCACAACGACATTCACCGGGTGGGGATCCAACAGTGCGCAGTGCGTTGCGAGGCGTGATGCGGGGCATGGGCCTCGGAACGGTTCCGGCGGCGATGTTGCTGACGGCCGTGACGGGTTGTTCCAGCGAGCCACCGAAGGACAGTCGGGCGAGTTCCTCGGCGAGCCCGCAGGAGAAGAAGGACTCCGCAGGCGCGGCCGCGGGGGGCGCCGTGAAGAAGGGCGGCTCGGTCGGCGGCTCCGGCTCGGCATGCGCCCTGCCGGTCACGTTCGACCTCGCGGCCGGCTGGCAGGCGGAGGCCGTCGAGTCGGGCAACGGCGAGTTCGGGTCGCCGACCGAGGGCACGGTGACGCTGGCATGCGAGATCGATGCCAAGCCGGCGGGTCACATCGGCTTCCTGCGGGTGTGGACGGGCAGCAAGAAGGGCGAGGACGCCCACGGGGCGCTCGAGGCGTTCGTCGCGGTCGAGGCGGAGCACCGCGACCAGGAGACATACAGCGACCTCACGCTGGGCGGCCTCGCCGCGACGGAGGTCGCGTACGTCAACACCAGCGATGCCCTCGACGCCCCGAAGAAGGAACGGGCGCTGGCCCTGGCGACACCGATGGGTGTGGTCGTCCTGCACCTCGGTGGCCTCGACTCGGAGGAACACGAGGGCATGCTCCCGGCGTACGAGCTGGCGAAGAAGAGCCTGCACGGCATCTGACGTACGTACAGGAAGCCCGTCCCGGGGCGGCCGTACCCCCGCAAGGTCCGGGGAAGCCGTCAGGGACCGCTCCAGGGCGATTCCGCCGGGGGGGCATCCCCACGGGAGTGTGGAGCGCCTCCGCGCCGAGTTGACCCGCCCGACGCGCTTCGCCTTTCCAGCGGGTCAACTGACCTGCGGAGAGGACGCCGTAGCGGAAGCGCCACGCGCCGCGAAGCCGTCGACTCCGGGTCGTCGTGCAGGGCCGTCACCCAGTCCGGCGGGCAGTGGTGGACGCGTGACCGCCTGCGGTGGGACCCGTGCGGCCGATCGGGCGGGCTGTGGCCACGCCACGGTCGTGACGGTGAGCGTGGTGTGTGTTGTGTTCCCGCGCCGCTGACGTGCGCGTTCGCTCGGTCCGACGGCGGGTGAGCGGGGCGAGGACGCCGTTTCCGCGTGTCCTCGCCCCCTGCTCGGTCAGCTCCAGGTCATGTTGATCTCGCGTTGGAAATTGACGTATCCGGCGCGCCGGAAGGCTTTCGCCATAGGGGTGTTGCCGAGGTCCGTGGAGGCCCGGATACGGGGGACGTCCTGCTGGGCGAGGACACGGGTGCCCTCGCGGAGGATGTCGTCGATATAGCCGTTGCCGCGGTGCGCGGGCAGAACCGCGAGATAGGCGATGATGGGGTTGTAGGCGTTGCGGGCCGGGATCACGAACCCGACGGGGTCTCCCCCGGGCAGGGTCGCGATCCGCCACCAGTCCTTCGGGCTCGGGTAACGCGCGAGCTCCTCCTCGTAGTGTCTGACCGCCGCTTCGCGCACGGACATCCGGATCAGATCGTCACGGCTGTGTGCGTCCAGCGTCCCTTCCAGGGCCGAGGCCATCAGGGTCAGAAGCTCCTCGGCATCGCGGACCGGGCGGAACGCAAGACGTCTGCTCGGCCCGGGAACAGGCGCCTCGGGACGCCATTCCAGACGCAGGCGTTCGACGAACAGCCGCGCGCCGATCCGTTCCAGGACCGCCATACGGTCCTCGACGGCTTGTCCGGACACCGGGCTCTCACGCCAGTCGGGCGGGACGAAACAGCTGTACTCGGGCGGACGGACACCGGCGGGGAGGATCCTGGCCAGGGCGGTGCGCACCAGTCGCACCGCGATATCCACCCGCTCGGATGCCGGGGCGCTGTCATCGATGTCGAGGACATCCAACAGGAACGGTGGGTCATCTCCTGTCCGACTCCACCAGGCGGCCCTCGCCAGCAGCCGGTCGCCGCGCAGGGCGACCCACATCCATTCCGGCCGTCGGCGGCCGCCGGCGAGGTCGTCCGCCAGTTCTTCGTTGAGGACGTAGGGCAATCGGGAGAAGAGGTCGAGTTCTTCGCGTCCGGTGATCGGACGCATGGTCAGGTCGTTCTGTTCCACGGTCAAGGCACGCTCCGGTGAAGGCGCCCGTCCGCTCCGGGGTCAGGCGCGGTACGCACCCCGGGAGGACACAAGCGCGGTGATCATGGCGATCATGGGCTTATCCCTCCTCTCACTGTCCTGGCCCCTCAGCCCTGTCGGCGGGGGTCCAGCCGCAAGGTCTATCCAACCGCCGGCCCGGTCGGCAAACCCTTTTCGTCCACCGTGCTTCCGGAGGCGCCGTCGCGGGGTCCCGGGAGCGGCGGTGAAATGCGATGTCCACGATTCGCCGCCACTGGTACGGTTGAGGTTCTTCACCCGGAATAAGAACGCGTTGTCGGAATATCCGCTTCCGGATCTGCCGTAAAGGCAGTGCCTGGCCGTGAAGATCGCGTCGCTGTCCACGATCCAGGCGGGACACCGGTAACGGCCGTTCAGTGGAATCACCGCCGTTCCCGTCGGAGGAACCGGCGAGTTCGCCGTCGGTGACGCGGGGGGATGTACAGGGGGATGTACAAGTGAGAACGAAGCTTCAGATGTTGTCCGTGATTCTCTTCGCGGTGTCCGCTCTGGGCGTCGCGCCCGTACCCGCCTACGCCGTCGCCGAACCACTCGTCGCGACCGGCGCCGTGTTCAACAACCCGCGTGGGACGACCGCCGAGCAGAACGCCGTGAAGAACCACATCATCTCGGCTGTCGATCAGACGCAGTCCGGCCGGTTGATCCGAGTGGCTCTCTATGTGCTCGATGATCAGGGCTACACGGACGCGCTCAAGCGCGCGTACGCCCGAGGTGTCGACGTGCGGGTGGTCCTGGACAGTCATTCCGGGGCCAAGAGTGCGACCCGGGATCTCCTTTCGGCTCTCGGTACCGACAGGTCCAAGGGATCCTGGGTCACTGTGTGTCCGACCGGTTCCGCCTGTATCGCGGATGTACCCGCCCGTGTGAATCCGATCCATCACAACAAGTTCTTCACGTTCTCGCGCATCGGTGACGCCGGCGTGGCTGAGGACGTGGTGATCCAGGCGTCGGCCAATCAGACCGCGTTGAACATCAACCGCTATTGGAACAACGCCTACACCGTCGTGGGAAACACGGCGCTCTACACGGCGTACGTCGACTACTTCAACGACCTGGCCGCGATGAGGAAGACCAACGACTACCACGTGCAGGGAGACGCGGGAAGCGAGAAGTACTACTTCTTTCCCCGGGCGACGGGTGACCCCGTTCTCGACTTCCTCAACAACGTGACCTGCACGGGAAACACCTCGACCGGCTCCGCGTCGCACAAGACGGTCGTCCGGGTGGCGGCGTCGCTGTTCGACCGCGCGCCGATCGCCGACAAGCTCGTCGCCCTCGCCAACGCGGAGTGCTGGATCGAGGTCGTCTACGCCGACAGCCCGGTGCAGAGCCGGATGACCGGAAATCCGCGACTGCGTCTGTACCACCTGAAGGACAGCGCCGGATACCAGGTTCATTCCAAGTACATCGCCATTGAAGGGAATTATGCCGGCCACAAGGACACCAAGTGGGTGTTCACCGGGTCGCACAACCTGGACAAGTCGTCACTCAGGGACAACGACGAGGCCATCATCCGCCTGTCGTCGAACGCAGCGCATGACGCCTACCGGCAGAATTTCCTCGACATGCGGTCGTACAGCGTGCTCGTACCCTGAGAGGGCGTTTCCCGCGACAGCCCGTATGCCGGCCCCGAGGCGGGAGACTCCCCCGGCGGGTGTGGGCGCTCAACCGGCCCGACGATCCCGACCTGCTACGGCGCCCGTTCCGCGAGCATCGGACGCCGGCCGGGCACGTTCTGCGACAGGCCGATGACCCGGTGTCGCATATCGACCGGCCGGGGATGCCCTGACGATGACTCCGCACGACTTCACCCCGTGAGAGCCGCTAAGGGTATTTCGCCGCCTGGCAGCAGACCGGCCTGTTCGACCAGGTCATCAGCCTGCTCCACCGGCTCGTACGGGACTCCGAAAGTCGGGACGCCGATCCCGGGCGGCCTCGCTTCTCCGGGTGGCCGGCGTTCAGCCTCTCCTCCGAACCAGGACATGAAGTGCGTCACAGTGCCGCGAGCGGACCGTATCCGCCGTTCGGACTCCGGTGCCGGCAACGGCCCGCCCCTGTGGGCCGATCCGAGGACGGCCCGCGCCGGTGCGGGTGGTGTGCCGCTCCGGGGCGACGCAGCTCACCCTTCCCTGTCGCCGTGGTCGCCTGGTAGAGGTGGTGGGGTTCCGCAAGCACACCGGAGTCGCCATGAACCAGCACGACAACACCACCGGCCTCGTCCCCTTCACGATCGACCTGACCTTCGAAGAAGCCCGGCGACGGGCCGAGGTCGTGACCGCGCTCGGGCCCAGCTGGGACCCGGTGGCCGCCCTCGAAGGGGAGAACGCGGCGTACGCGCTCCTCTACTCGGGCCTGGACGCCGAGCAGCAGCGTACCTACGACCTGCTGGTCGCGGCCGGTGTTCTGCCGGGAGAAGAGCCGGGCCGTGCGGCTGCCCATTGATCCGCAGGCGGACCTCGCCCGCCGCGCCTGGGTGGCCTGCCCCGTCTGCGACGACGCCCGCCATTGCGCGACCTGCGCCGACCGCCGCAACTGCGGTGAGCACTGGCGCTATCTGATCTCCAACAACGGACCGGTCGTCCACCTGCAGTGCCCGCGATGCACGCACACGTGGTCACTCAACACGCGGCCCGGCGTCACCGGCCGCGACGACAACAGTCCCCGCGCCTGACCCAGCACCCGCCGAGCGCATCGCCACCGCCCCCGGCCGCTGTCCCCGCCGCCGCAGTCACCAGGTGGGGGACCTGTCTCCGGAGAAAAGGCGCCGAGCCGGGACCGGAGTAGGGGCTGATCCTGGCCTCCACGTGGGCCCGGAGACCGGCCTCGGGTCCCCCGGAGGGGGTGCGGCTGCGTTGGCGAAGGTCGCGGGAGGTCGGCGCGGTGCCGGCCTCGCCGCGCCACGGCCGGACGTCGTCGGATCCGCGGGGCACGTGGCGGAGCCCGCGTACTTTCACCCGGAGCAGGTGGCCACGTACCCGTTGCAGGTGGCCACGTGCCCGTTCGCCGAACTGCTGCCCGGGGACCTGCCGGCCCGGGTCGACAGCCGGGAGGACGCCTGGCTGGAGCTGAACATCTTCGCCTGTTCAGCCGATCCCGGGCACCCACACCGCCGGAACACGCAGTAGGCCACCACAGGCGGAGATTGGGCGACCGCGAGTCCACCTGCGCCTTTGCGGAGTCGACTTGCCCGTTCGGCCCTGTGCGGTCCAGTGCAGTGGAGCGCCGTACCGGCAACCCCCTACCCGCTCGCCCCGAGGGCAACATCGTTTCTCACGGCCGCGGTTCATCCGACGCGGCGGTGGTTTCCCGCTCTTTCGGCCTGGGCTCCGGCGTACGTGGCGATCCCGCTGGGGCAGCCGAAGGTCGAAGTGGTCACGTTGGTAGGGGTAGTCGGGATAGTGAGACTCGTGGGAGTGGTGAAGAGTATTTGGGCAGCCTTTCATCGATGTGACACCTGTCCCCTCTTGGGGTGTCAACGAAAACCGGGGAAGCTGAACGCGCATGCCCGGCCAAGGCCGCCTGGCCTGTGCCGCGTTCGACCGGAAGGGACGCAGTGAACAACAGATTGCCGTCGAAGGGTTCCTCCACCGCCCGAAGGACAGGAGCCCGGCGGTTCCGCAGGCTTCCGCTCACCAGTCTTCTCGGCGCCATGGTGCTGGTCGTCGCTTTTCCGGCCAGCGCCTTCGCGGACCCGCCCAGGGCCCTGCCGGCACAAGCCGACGGGCTGGAGCAGTCCTTCCAGCCCGCTTTCGACTACGACAAGGACGGCTGCTACCCGACCCCCGCCATCGGCCCCGACGGGACGATCGCCCCGGGACTGAAGCTCGGGGGTGACGTCAACGGCAGCTGCCGTGACCTGTCCGACCTCGACAACACCAACTCCTACTCGCGCGAGAAGTGCAACAACGGGTGGTGTGCGATCATGTACGCCCTCTACTTCGAGAAGGACCAGGTCTCCCTCGGCGGCGGAAGTGCCGGGCACCGGCACGACTGGGAGCACGTCGTGGTGTGGGTGCAGAACAATCAGGTCGAATACGTCTCCACGTCCAACCATGGCGGGTTCACGGTCCACAACCGCTCCGAGATGCGCTTCGACGGGACCCACCCCAAGGTCGTCTACCACAAGGACGGCGGCAGCACTCACTGCTTCCGGGCCGCGAACTCCAACGACGAGCCGCCGGAGAACCACAAGGGGACGTGGCAGTACGTCACGCTGGTCGGCTGGGACGGGTACCCGGCCGGCCTTCGCGACAAGCTGACCCAGGCCGATTTCGGCAGCGCCACCCTCGGTATCAGGGACGACCAGTTCAACTCCCACCTCACCAGGGCCAAGCCGGCGAACATTCCGTTCGATCCCAACGCCTGACAGGAGCAGCGGCCCGGGGCAGGGGCGATCTCGACGTCGCCGGCCCCGGCCCGTCCGGGCAATCCGCCCGAAAGATCGGCGATCTGAACGGTGCGGACAACACCTTCGTCGTCATCCAGCCCGACGAAGACGACCCGGCCTGGTTGGCCTCCGTCGCCCTGGGCGAACTCCTCGTCGAGCAGCCATCCCACGGCTTCCGGAGCATCCTCGGCCCTGCCGTACTGGTGGCACCACAACGCGGGGACGCGGATATCGACGGCCCCGACCACCGCTCCCGGCTCCGCCACCCCTCGGGGTGTACGGGTGGTCCGACGGCAGCCGCGGGGCCACGGGCGGTCGCGGCCGGTCCGGGGCCGAACCGCAGCCGCTGATCAGCGCGTCAGGCGGGCATAATCTTCAGCGCACGCGCTCACAGGGCGGTGAACGAGGGCCGGGGAGGCCGTACATGGCGCAGATGGATCAGTACGGGGACGGGAGTGGCGCGGCACCGGTTCCCCATCCCCAGCCGGGGTTCGGACCGCCGGGGTTCGGACCGCCGGGGTTCGGACCGCCGGCCGCGGCCTACTCCCCCATGCCCCAGCAGCCGCAGCAGCAGCCGCCGCATCCGGCGTACGCCCCGCAGCGGGAGGTCCCCCCGCCGTACGCCGCCCCGCAGCCGCCCGCCGGGCCCGACTTCCTCGCGGCCGACCGCCGCAACGCCGTCGTGGTCGACGCGGACGGCGTGTCCTTCGAGGCTGATGGCCGGACCGCCGACTTCGCCTGGCATGAGCTCAGCACCGTCCACTACAAGGCGGCCGGTCACGGTCACGTCCTCATGGTGGCCGTGGTACTCCCCGACGGCCGCTTCTACGAGTGCGCGGTCAAGGCCCGAAACCACGCGAGGCTTCAGCAGTGGTTCGGGCAACTCGCCCCCGTGCTCGGCGTATACCTCGCGGGCCGGGGCCGGTAGCCGCCGATCACCGGTACAGCTGCCGGACGGTCCACGGCCTCCATGGCCGTGGACCGTCCGGGTTTCGCGTATCAGACCGTAACGCCGTTCGACAGAGCGCTCGTGGTCGCGGGAGTCTCCGCAGGACGGACCTCCAGCGCGTGCACGACGCGCTCGGTGCTCAGCTCATGGGCTGTCAGATCGGCCAGGGCGGCCACGGCGATCGCCAGGGCGTTCGCGAAGACCAGCCAGGTCAGCGCGGTTCCCGAGAAGACCAGCGAAGCGACCAGGGACCACAGCCCCAGCAGGGCCAGGGCGCCGTGCCCCGCCTTCACCGACGTCCGGCCCGCGAAGGCGACTCCGGCCATTCCCGCGACGAGCAGGGCGGCGGAGACTCCGAAGCCGAGCCATCCGGCGACCGGAGCGGAGAAGGCCATCGAGGACACCGCGAGGAAACCTCCGGCGACGACAGCGGCAGTGTTGAACACGAATCGAGGGCTGAGAGCCATCGTTGAAGCACCTCCTCGGTACCGCACACGAGCGGCACCGAACACGAAAAGCCAGGAAGTGGGTCGTCTCGGAGCGTCCTGGGACGCCTGGGGCGGCTCGCCTACCTCCGGTTCCTAACCGGAGACATCACGTACCAACCCGTCGCACGGCCGCCGCATGCCCGCCCAGGACCACCCGAAATGGTGACCTCGGTCACTTACGAGGTCAGGGCTGTCGCACTCCCGCCGGATGGGGAGGAAGGCCGGACGGGGACCGGGACAGTCGGCGACGGCCTGTGGTCGCGATCACGGGGGACGGGGCGCGGCGCCGGCCGCGAGGCCCGTCCCGGCGTGCGGCCGCTGCGGCTCGGGAGCCGCAGCGGCCGGGAGGTACAGCGGCCGGGAGGTACAGCGGCCGGGAGGTACAGCGGCCGCCCGATGCGGGGTCAACGCCTTACCTCACCAACTCGCCGTGCGCGCCGGCCACGGCCTCCCAGTCGGTTCCCTCGGCGACGTGGGTACGGTAAGTCCGCGCCGCTCGCGCCATGTTGACGGCGACAGCCCCGCAGACCCGGCCGCTCAGGCCGTACAGCGCGATCAGCTTTCGTTCGGTGATGCCGCCCTCGACGACGCGTATCCGGTCGGCGCCCCTCGTACGGCCGAAGATCTGCACCTTCAGGTCGTACTGGTCGGACCAGACGTAGGGCACGGGGTCGAACGGAAGCGCCGCGCCGGGTCCGGCCAGGATGTTGTGGGCGACGGCCAGCCCCTGTTCGGCGGCGTTCGTACGGTGCTCGATCCGGGTCGGGGTCCCGGTGCGCGGGTGAAGCCAGCAGGCGACGTCGCCGGCCGCCCAGACATCCCACCCGGCGTAGAGGGTGGCGTCACACTCGACCCCGTTACCGAGTGGGACTCCGCTGCCCTCCAGCCAGGCGGTGCCGGGCCGGGCACCGATGCCGACCAGGACCACGTCCGCGGGCAGGGTCCGGCCGTCGGCCAGGCGCACCCCGGTGACGCGGCCCCGCTCGGACCGGATCCCCTCGACGAGCACGCCGCGCTCCAGACGTACCCCCTCCTCGTGGTGCGTCTCGGCGAGCATCTCCCCGAGGCCGGGGCCGAGTACGTCCGCCAGGGGTGTCGGCAGATCGCTGACCATGGTCACCTCGGCGCCCAGCCCGCGGGCGATCGCGGCGGCTTCACAGCCGACGAAACCGGCGCCGACGATGACCAGCCTGGGGCCGCCGCGCAGTTCCTCGCGAAGCCCCAGGGCGTCCTCCAGTGTGCGCAGCACATGCACTCCGGCGATGCCTTCGGTGCCGGGCAGCCTGCGGGCGGCGGCGCCGGTGGCCACCACCAGCGCGTCGTAGCCGACCCGCTCGCCGTCGGCCAGGACGACCTCGTGCGCCGCTGTGTCCAGGGCCCGGGCCCTGATTCCCAGGCGCAGATCCAGCCGCAGGCTCGCGAGGGCGTCGTCGGCACGCAGTCGCAGACGGTCGGCCTCCCAGGCTCCCGACAGCAGCTGTTTCGACAACGGCGGCCGGTCGTAAGGGAGATGGGGCTCCTCGCCGATGAGGGTGATCCGGCCTGCGAAGCCGGCTCGGCGCAGGCCCTCGGCGGTGCTCAGACCGGCGGCCGAGGCGCCCACGATGGTCACCTGCCGGATGTCGCTCACGCCAGGTCCAGTTGGATCGCGGCGGCCGGGCAGATGACCGCGGCTTCACGTACCTGCTCGCGCAGGGCGGCCGGCGGTCGCGTGTCGAGGAGGACCGCTATGCCGTCCTCGTCACGCTGGTCGAACACCTCGGGGGCGGCGAGGACGCACTGTCCCGCTCCGCAGCACTTGTCCTGGTCGAGATGGACTCGCATGATTCCCTTCTCCGTTCCGGCGCTCACCAGGCGACCGGCAGCGCGTGAACTCCGTAGACGACCATGTCTTCCCGGAAACGGATGCTCTCGAACGGAACGGCGAGGCGCAGCTCCGGCAGGCGGCGGATGAGGGTTTCGAGGGCGACCTGCAGCTCGACGCGGGCCAGTGGCTGGCCCAGGCACTGGTGCACGCCGAAGCCGAAGGCGACGTGGCGGCGGGCGTCCCGTTCCACGTCGAGGCCGGCGCCGGAGGGGAAGACGTCCTCGTCCCGGTTGGCGGTGTTGAGAATGCAGAGCACGCCTTCTCCCGCACGGATGGTCACGCCGCCCACGGTGACGTCCTCGGTGGCGGCGCGTGGCACTCCGTTGTGCACGATGGTGAGGTAGCGCAGCAGTTCCTCGACGGCTCCCTTCATGAGCGAGGGGGTCTCGCGCAGCCGGGTGAGCTGGCCGGGGTCGCGCAGCAGCGCGAGTGTCGAGAGCGCGGTCATGTTGGCGGTCGTCTCGTGGCCGGCTATCAGCAGCAGCCGGCACATGGCGGCTATCTCACCGGCGTCGAGTTCGCCGCGGGCCGTCAGCCGGCTGATGATGCCGTCGTCCGGTTCGCGCTCCTTGTCCTTCGCGAGCTGGGTCAGGTACGTGACGAGGTCGTCCATGGCGCGGCTGATCTCGTCCGCCGTCGAGGCGTCGTGCAGCAGGATGCGGCTGCGGCTCTGGAAGTAGTCGTGGTCCTCGTACGGCACCCCGAGCAGCCGGCAGATCACCAGGGACGGCAGCGGCAGGGCGAATTCCGACACCAGGTCGGCGGACGTGCCGGCGGCGGTCATCCGGTCCAGGAGTTCGTCGGCGATGCGCTGGATGTCGGGGCGCATCGCTTCGATCTTCTTGACCATGAAGTCCGCGGTGAGCATGCGGCGCAGCCTGGCGTGATCCGGGTCGTCCCTGCGGATGAAACTCGGGTCGCCGCCGGAGAGCTTCTTGCGCCCGGCGCTGAGGAAGGGGAAGCCGGGGCGGGTGGCCTCGGCGCTGAACGCCGGGTCGCCGAGGACCGCCCGCACGTCCTCGTGACGGGTGATCAGCCAGCAGGAGGAGCCGTCCCACAGTGTCACCCGGGTGACCGGGGCTTCCTGGCGTGCCCGTTCGTACGCGGGCGGCGGGTCGAAGGGGCAACCGCCGCGAGAGGCGGGGGCGGTGAGAGCGGGGGTGGGTTCGGTGACGGTCATGGGGGGCTTCTCCTTCGCGCTGGGGGAGGCGAGTCCGCGGAGAGGACCGAGCGGAGTGAGCGAATTACCTAACAAAAGCAATTAACTCTCGGTCACGGTATCTCGCTCTGCGTGGAGAGGGAAGAGGAGAAAGCGGCCCGCTCCACATTGGCCGAATGCCGACCGCTCCAACGGGCGCGCTCCCGCGCGGCGTTGCCGTTACAGTGCCTGCATGTCGGACGCCGCCACGGCCCTGGAACCCACCGCCGCGCTCGAGAAGACGCTGGCTTCGCTGTCCTATCTGCTCACTCGCTCCCAGGCGCACGACTGGCAGGTCTCCCGGGCAGGGGTCAGCGCCCGCCGCTCCGACGTGTACCTGTTGCTGGCCCTGGACATGAGCGGGGGTACGAGCAGGGTGGGCGACCTCGCCGGCCTGCTGATGGTCGAACCCTCGCACGTCACACGGGAGATAGCGCGCCTGCAGTCGCGGCGGCTCGTCGAGCGAACGGCGGATCCGCTCGACGGCCGCGCCCGCCGGGTGGCGATCACGGTGGCGGGTGCCGAGCTGCTCGCCCGGCTCCGGCAGGCCAACCAGCACAGCCTCCAGCGGGCGCTGCACGGCATCGACGAGGCGGATGTCGCCACCACCGTCGCCGTGCTCCAGCGCCTCGTCGAGCGTTACGCCCGTCAGGTGCGTACGCGGGTGCTTCCGGAGCTGGGCGACGCCCATGACCCGGACACGTCCGGAGCCGCCGCCGGGGACGCCGGCTGACCCGTACACACGGATCCGACCCGTAGACACGGGAGCTGACCCGTACGAACACCGGCCGGTCCGTGGGTACGGAGTACGACGGGAGCCCGCGGCCGTGGGACCAGGAAGACCCGGCGGCGGCCGAGGAGGCCGGCGGCGCGGCCACCCAGCGGGAGGAAGCCTCCGTACCCGGGGACGTAGGCCGGGACGTTCCACTGCGGCGAGCCGCCGGACATTGCCGAGGTCGCGCTGGATCGACGGCCTGGCGACGCCGACGACGGAGAGGTCGACGGCGTCCATGAACTGCGCGGCGCACAGGACGATGAGCGCCATGCCGCCGGGGACTTGAGGGGATACCACCCGAGAGGGCGGCTCAGATATGTGCGTCACCTCACGAATATCGGGCCGGTGAAATCGGCCAGCCAGGCCCCTATCGGGTAGCCAGGCCCCTGATCCTGATACGCATGCCGGGGGTACGAATGGCAAGGGCCCCTTGGCCGGCCTTTGCGTCGCGCTCCGGGAATTGGGCGCCGGGGCCCGCTGTTGCCCTGGGGGACGCAGGAGCAAGATATTCCTTTCCCGCGACGGCGGTCCTGTCCCTTTAGCTTGTGCCTGCTGACCGAAGCGGGAGAGAGGTTGATCGACGATGCTTGATCCGGAAGCTCTGTACACGTGGGAGCCGCTGGGCCTGGAGGCGGCGGAGAAGGCGGCGGCAGCCTCCCAGGACGGTCTCGTACTGCTGTACCAGTTCGACGGTTTCATCGACGCCGGGGAGGCCGGCTCGCTGGCGGTCGGGCACGTGCGGGAGGAGGGGGACGCGCGGCTGGTGGCGCGGTTCGACGTCGACCGGCTCGTCGACTACCGGGCACGTCGGCCCCCGATGGTCTTCCGACGTGACCGGTGGGCCGGGTTCCAGTCGCCCGAGCTGGCCGTTCATCTGGTGCGCGACGCCACGGGGACCCCGTTCCTGGTGATGAGCGGACCGGAGCCGGACCGGGAGTGGGAGCGGTTCACGGCCGCCGTACGTGACCTGGTGGACCGGTTGGATGTGCGGCTGACCGTGTATGTGCACGGGATGCCCATGGGTGTCCCGCACACGCGGCCGGTGGATCACACGCCGCACGGCAATCGCCTGGATCTGACGGCCGATGTGCCGGTCTGGTTCGAGAACGCACCCGTGCCGGGCCATGCCGCCGGGCTGCTGGAATTCCGCCTCGGCGAGGCCGGGTACGACGTGCTCGGCTTCGGCGCCCACGTCCCGCATTACGTGGCCGACTCGCCCTACCCGGCGGGCGCGGTGGCCCTGCTGGAGGCCGTGCAGTCGGCGACCGGGCTTGTCCTGCCCGCTTCCGAGCTGCGTGCCGTCGTCGATGACGTGCGCGCCGGGATCGACGACCAGCTGACCGGGGCCGGGGAGCTGTCCGAGCTGGTCCGTTCGCTGGAGCGGGACTACGACGCGGTGCTGGGCAGTACGACGCCGGAACAGCGCTCCGCCGCCGAGCTGCCGTCGGCGGACGAGCTGGGACGCCTCTTCGAGGAGTTCCTCGCCGAGCAGGAGCGCGGGAGCGCCTGACCGTCTCCCGCCTTCCCGTACGGGGCCTTCCGTACACCGCGCTGCGCCGCCGGACCTGATGGGTCCGGCGGCGCAGCGTCGTGCGGGCGGCGGGGCGTTACGGGTACGGGTTCCGGTCAGCGCTCCGCCCGCCTCGGACCGTGTCCGCACGGCCGAACGCCCGGCCGTTGGACACGGCCGGGCGTTCGTGGCGGGGAGGCGGTGATGATCCTCCTCCGGATTCCCGGGACCGAGGCTTCCGGCCGCCCGTCCCGGGACGCTGGTGCGGGTCGCCGCCGGACAGAACCTAGTCCTGCCGGGCCAGCAGGTTCAGGGCCTCCATCGAGGGCGAATCGGGCTCGGCGTTGTAGACGACCAGCCGCTGCCCCGGGTCCGCGAGCTGGAGCACCTCGTCGGAAAGGGTGAGCCGGCCCACCAGGGGGTGCTGGTACTCCCGGACGGCGTGCGAGCAGTCGCTCACCGGGTGCGAGGACCACAGGGTGGCGAAGTGCGCGCTCTTCACGGTGAGCTCACCGATCAGGGCGTTCAGCCGGGCGTCCTCGGGGTAGCGCCCGACCGCCAGCCGCAGGTAGGCGACGGTCTCCTCGGTCTTCGTCTTCCAGTCGACGTACAGGTCGAGCAGGTGCGGGTCGAGGAAGACCATCCGGGCGATGTTCGGCCGGTCGTCGGGGTGGTCCACGGCATCCCGGTCGAGGTGGCTGCCTATCAGGGCGTGTGCCAGGGAATTCCAGGCGAGCACATCGAGGCTGCGTCCCATGACGAGGGCCGGGGAGTTCACCAGGGAGTCGACCATCAGACGGACGCCGGGGCGGATGCCCTCCGGCTTCTCCGGCGCGTGCACGGCTCTCCGCTGCGGTCGGGCGAGGCTGAGCAGGTGGTTGCGCTCGTCGGCGTCCAGCCGCAGCGCGTCGGCGAGCGCGTCCAGCACGCTGTCGGAGGCGTTCCGGCTCAGACCCTGTTCGAGACGCGTGTAGTAAGCGAGGCTCACGCCCGCGAGCATCGCGAGTTCCTCGCGGCGCAGGCCCGCGACGCGGCGTCGCCTGCTCTCCGTGTTCAGCCCCACTTCTTCCGGGCGCAGTGCTCCTCGCCGGGACCGCAGGAATTCTCCCAATTCAGCCATGCCTCCGAGTATGGCCTCTTCTCGCCGAATTACCCTGACCCTGTTATTGGTAGGAACGGCGATACAGGAAACGGAGGGTGGCGAATGGCATACGTAAGGTAATGACACCCCCCTGCGCCCGCCTGAAAAAGCGCACGGGCGCAGGGGGGAGCAGAAACCCTCCCGACCGGAGAATTATCTGTCATGCCCATTCCCAATGAGGAATTCCGGCCGGGAACGGGCGGCGGCCGGGGCGCCGCCGTCGAGCCCGTTCGTCCTGGACGATCAACGGGCGTTGGCGCCGCGTGGAGGCGGATCCCCGGACGACGTCGGCGGGCGATGTGGTGGGCATGGCCGTGGCTGTCGCGAACGCCGTCCACCACGCCACCGGGATCCGGGTCCGCGAGGCACCGATCCTGATGGACCGCCTACTGCCCTGAGGAGCCGCCGGGGCGGTTCGGGGCGCCGGACCGCCCCGGGGCGGCTTCGGCCACCCGGTCCCGGTCCCTGCCGGCCCCCTGGTCCCTGCCCGCGCGTTCGGGCCGGCGCTGCCCGGACTTCTTGAACGAGGCGAGGTCGCCGAGTTTCCCGAGCTTCTCCCGGCTGTCGCCCTCGGCGACGGGGTGGTAAGCCCAGACCTGGTAGCCGCCGGAACCGGGGATGGCCAGGACGTGCTGCTCGAATTCGACCGCACCGACCAGTGGGTGGCCGAAGCGCTTGCGGGAGACGGTCTGCTCGTACAGGTCGTGGCGCGCCCAGGAGGCGCTGAACTCGCCGCTTTTCAGGGTGAGTTCACCGACCAGCTGTACGAGGTTGGCGGCGTCGGTCTCCGAGCCCGCGTTCGCGCGCAGGGACGCGACGGTGCAGTGTGCGAACTCCGGCCAGTCGAGGAAGAAATCGGCCGCCTTCGGGCTGAGGAAAACCATCCGCGCGTAGTTCTCGCGGTGGGCGAGGCCTTCGTACAGGATGTCGCCGAGCGTGTTCCAGGCGACGATGTCGAGCCACCGGTTCACGATCAGGGCCGGAGTCCGGTCCCAGCTGTCCACGAGCTGGACGAGCCCGGTCAGGCGGTCGGACGAGACGCCCGGGGCCGGGGCGGGCTGCGCCTGGTCGGCCTCTGTGAGTTCCCGCAGGTACCGTACGGCCGCTTCGTCGAGCAGCAGCGCGTCGGCGAGACCCTCGATGACGTGGCGGGAGGGGCGCCGCTCGCGGCCCTGTTCCAGGCGGATGTAGTAGTCGGTGCTGATCCCGGCCAGCACGGCGACCTCGTCGCGGCGCAGTCCGGTCACCTGCCGGTCGTCGCCGGAGACCATGCCCAGCTGCTCGGGCCTTACCTGCTCACGGCGGGCTCGCAGGAACGCGGCGAGCGGTCCGGCCGCTGAGTCTGTCCGTATCGTCACCGCTCCACGCTAACCCGGCCGGATAACCGCAGGGGTAGGAGTGCGACTCCTACCCGTCTTCCGACGGGGGTGCTTAGCGTTCCTCTCAAGCATCCCCGACCTGCAAGGAAGCGTGAAGACATGGCAACTGTGGCGATCATCGGTGCCCACGGCGAGGTGGGGCGGCTCGTGCTCCGCGCACTGGCCGGGCGCGGTGACACGGTGCTCGGCGTCGTACGGCGAGACGATCAGGTCCAGGTGATCAACGGCCTCGGCGGCCGGGGCGTACTGCTGGACATCGAGTCCGCGTCGGCGGAGGAGCTCGCACGGGCGATCGCCGGCGCCGACGCGATCGTGTTCTCCGCCGGCGCCGGGGCCGGGTCGGGCGCGGCGAGGAAGCGTACGGTCGACTACGGCGGCTCGGTCCTCTCCGTCGAAGCGGCGCGACTGGCTGGTATCAACCGGTTCGTCCAGGTGTCAGGCGTCGGTGTCGACGACCCGGTCGCCCCCGGTTCGGACGCGTCCTGGACCGCGTACGTCTCCGCGAAGAGCGACGCCGACCGCGAACTGCGCGGCAGCGGCCTGGACTGGACCGTCCTGCGCCCCGGCCCGCTCACCGACGCGCCCGGCAGCGGGACGGTGCGCCTCGCCGAGCGGACCGGCTCGGGCGCCATCGCGCGGCAGGACGTGGCCGCGCTCGTCGTCGCCTGCCTGGACGACGGGCGCAGTATCGGCAAGCAGTGGGAAGCACGCGGCGGCGACACCCCGGTCGCGCAGGCCGTGGCGACAGCCTGACCGCCGCCCGCCGGCGGCGCGCAGGCCGTGGCGACAGCCTGACCGGCGCCCGCCGGCGGCGGGACATCTCCCGGACCAGGTCCGGAGAAGAGCACCGAGCACCAGAGCAAGAGAGCAGGAGCACCACCCCCATGAAGCTGTCATTGGTCGAGCTGTCCGCCGTGGCCCAGGGCCAGTCCCAGACGGAAGCGCTGGAGAACTCGCTGGCCACCGTGCGCCACGCCGAGGAGATCGGGCTGCACCGTGTCTGGTTCGCCGAGCACCACGCCACCCACGGTGTCGCATCCCACTCCCCGGAACTCCTCATGGCCGCCGCGACGCGGGTCAGCTCGCGGATCCGGCTCGGCTCCGGTGCGGTCCTGCTCAACCACCACAGCCCCTTCCGCGTCGCCGAGAGCTTCCACCAGCTGGAGGCGTTCGCCCCCGGGCGGATCGACCTGGGGCTCGGACGCGCCACGGCGGGTCCCCTGATCGACCTCGCCCTGCAGCGCGACCGCCGGGCCCGGCCCGAGAACGACTTCGACCAGCAGGTCCAGGAAGTACTCGCCTACTACCACGGCGGGTTCTTCCCGGCGGAGCACCCGTTCAGCCGGCTGGAACTTCCTCCGACCCCGGAGACCAAGCCCGATGTCTGGATCCTGGGCTCCTCCGGCAACAGCGCCGGGCTCGCGGCGGCACTGGGAGTCGGCTACGCCTTCTCGGGGTTCATCAACCCGAACGGCGCGGCGGCCGCCTTCCAGGCCTACCGGAAGAACTTCCGCCCCACGCCGTACGGTCCCGAGCAGCCTCAGTCGATGCTCGCCGTCAACGTCGCCGTCGCCGACACCGAGGAGGAGGCGCGGCGGCTGGCCTGGCCGTTCCGCGCCTTCCGGGACCAGCTGGGCCGAGTCGGCCTCGCCGCCCTGGCGCCCCGGCCGGACGAGGCCGGGCGCATGCTGAGCGCCGCGGCGAAGAACGAGCCGACCACCATCGTGAACGGCCGCCTGCCCCGCCAGCTCACCGGCACACCCGCGACCGTCCGCGCCCAACTGGAGCAGATGGCCGAGCTCACCGGCGCGACCGAAATCATGATCCACGACATCCTTCCCGACCAGGAAGCCCGGCTCCACTCGCACGCGCTGCTCGCCGGGGCTCTCGGCGTCACCGCCTGAGGGCCGGGGACAGCTGTCCCGCACGCGTGTCAGTCCTACGAGCAAGCAGTACGAGAAGTCAGAAGTGAGGAATTCCCCATGCGGATCGTGATCGTCGGCGGACACAGCCGTATCGCCCGTCTGATGCTGCCCCGGCTGGCGGCCCGGGGAGACGAGGCGGTCGCTCTGGTCAGACGCCCCGAGCAGTTCGAGGCCGTCCGCGCCCTGGGCGGTGAGCCGGTACTGATCGATCTGGAACACCTCGGTGCAGGCGCTCTCGTGCCGTCGTTCACGGGCGCCGACGCGATCGTGTTCGCGGCCAGCAGCGGCGACGGCACACCGGAGCAGCTGTGGACCGTGGACTTCGGCGGGGTCACCGCGTCCATCGAGGCCGCGAAGCGGGCGGGCGTCACCCGGTTCGTCCATGTCTCCAGCCTCGGTGTCGGCGACACCTTGCCCGGTTACGTGTCGGGCCCCTGGTGGGAGGCGTACTTCGGCGCGAAGAGGGAGGCGGACGCCGCCCTCGCGGCCTCGGGCCTGGAGTGGACCAGCGTCCGTCCCGGACAGCTGACGGACCGGGAGCCCACCGGGACGGTCCAGGTGGCCGACCGCCTTCCGTACTCCCCCGTCTCCCGCGCCGATGTGGCCGATACGATCATCGCGAGCCTGGACAGCCCGGCAACCGTGGGCCGCGCCTTCGACCTCATCGGTGGGCCCACCCCCGTCGCGGACGCTCTGAACGGGCTGACGTGACGCGTGACCCGGCTGCCGGTCGCCGTCCTTCCCCCCGGAGGGGCGGCGACCGGTCGGATGGTCAAGGCGACCGGTCGGATGGTCAACCGGTGGCGGGCTGGGCGGCCGGCCCCGTGTCCCTGGCCGCCTTTCCGGGCTCGGTCCGCAGGATCCGCGCCGCGCAGGCCGCGACCGCGCAGAAGGCCACGGGCAGGAAGAAGGTGAGGTTCAGCGGGATGAAATGGGTGAGTGGTCCGATGACGGCGGGACCGGCGAGCATGCCGAGGTAGCCGAGACCGGCCACGCGGGAGACATTGGTCCCGGCGTTCTCCTGGTCGGCGTGGCCCGCCGCGCTGAAGAGCTGCGGGACGCAGCCGGACAGTCCGGCGCCGAAGACGGTCCAGCCGATCAGGGCCAGGGGAATCCACGGGGCGAGCGCGACCGCCGTCAGGCCGAGCGCGGCCAGCGAGGCGCCGTAACGGACGATGGCGACGGGGCCGAAGCGCGCGGCCAGGCGGTCGGTGAGCAGCCGCCCGACCGTCATGGCGGTGGCGAAGGCGCCGTAGGCGAGGGCGGCGGTGGCGGCGGGGGCGCCGAGGACATCCCGCAGATCGAGCACGCTCCAGTCACTGGCGACGCCTTCACAGAGCATGAGCATCAGGGCGAGCGCGGCCAGTGCCCAGATCCGCGGGGGTGTGGTGCGCCGGGGACCGTCGGCGGCTCCTTCGGGGGAAGGGGCTCCGGGAGCGGTGGGGTCCGGCGCGGCGGCTTCGGGACCGGCGGCTTCACGGGCCGGGCCGGGTTCGGGCCGTAGCAGCGCGGGGGTGGCGAGGACGGTGGCGGCGAGCGCGAAGAGGCTGACGCCGCCGAGGGTGGCCACCGGGCTCCAGTCCCAGCTCAGTGTCCGGGCGGCGACCAGGGCGGCGAGCACCCCGCCGACCGAGAACACCGCGTGGAAGGCGGACATGACGGGCCGTTGATAGCCGCGTTCGACCTGCACGGCGTGGGTGTTCATGCTGACGTCCAGACAGCCGTTGCCGAAGCCGAGGGCCAGCAGCGCCGCGCCGAGCGCCCACGGGCCGGTGGCCAGGGCGGGCAGAATGAGCGCGGCGCCGCACAGGGCCGCGCTCACCGGTACGGTTCGGCGGGCGCCGAAGCGGTCGGTGAGCGGGCCGACGAGCTGCATGCCCGCGAAGGCGCCGCCGCCGAGCAGCAGCAGGAGCCAGCCGAGCACGGCGTGGCTGATGCCCGCCCGGTGCTCCACGACGGGGATGTGGACGACCCACATGCCGAGGACGAAGCCGTTGAGGGCGAAGAAGGCGAACGTGGCCAGCCGGGCGGCCCGCAGTGATCTCTCCATGAATGCGAACGTAGCGCACATCATTTGCGTTCGATAGGTTGCCTACCGCACATAAATCATGTTCACTTCCGCTATGGCGAGCAGGGACCGACTCAGACAGATCACCGGCGCGGTGCGCGAGAGCGGGCAGCTGGGGGTGGCGGAGCTCGCGGAACTGACCGGCGCCTCGGAGATGACCATCCGCCGCGATCTGGAGGTCCTGGCCGACCAGGGCGTTCTGGAGCGCTACCGGGGCGGGGCGAGGAGCCTGCTGCTGCGCGGCGAGGAACCACCGTTCGCGCTGCGGGCCCAGGACGGCCTGGAGGCGAAACGGCGTATCGCCGCCGAGGTCGCCGGGCTCATCACGGACGGCGAGTCGGTCGTCATCGACAGCGGCACCACCTGCCTGGAGGTCGCCCGCGCCCTGGGGCACCGCCGGCTGACCGTCATGCCGCTGTCCCTGCACGCCGCCAACGCGCTGACCGGCGGACCGCCGATGAAACTGCTGCTGCCCGGCGGGGAGCCCCGCCCGGGCGAGCTGGCGCTGACCGGCCCGCTGACCGAAGCATCCCTGGCCGCGCTGCGGTTCGACACCGCGGTCATCGGCTGCTGCGGGCTGACCGCCGCGGACGGCCTGACCTCGTACGACCTGGCCGACGCCGCCGTCAAGCGCGCCGCGATCGCCTCGGCGCGCCGCGTGATCGCCGTGGCGGAGGCGGCCAAGCTCTCCCGTACCGCGCTCGCCTTCGTGGCGCCGGTCGCCGCGCTGCACACCCTGGTGACCGAGGAGAGCGCTCCGGGCGGCGAGACGGACGCGATGGCGGCGGCGGGTGTGACCGTACGCAAGGTCTGACCCGCGGACGGCCGGGGCGGCCGAAGGCGTGAGCGTACGGAGGATATGAGCGGGCATCCCCGAGGGCGAGCCGGGCATCCCCGTGGGCCGAGCGGGCGCCTCACCGGATGACGGCGCCGCTCCGCGACGCGCTCCGGCCGCCCCCGGGGTGCGGGGGCGGCCGGAGCGAAGTTCGTGAGCCGGTGGTGCGTCAGGCGTGTGCGCGGCCACGGCCGGTGACGGCACGGTAGATCAGCAGCACGATGACGGAGCCGGCGACGGCGGCGATCCAGGTCGACAGATCGAAGAAACCGTCGATGGAGTCCACTCCGAAGATGACCTTGCCGAGGAAACCGCCCAGAAGTCCGCCGACGATCCCCACCAGCATCGTGATGATGATGCCGCCGGGGTCCTTGCCGGGGACCAGGGCCTTCGCGATCAGACCGGCCAGAAGTCCGATGATGATCCAGGCGATGATGCCCATGATGAAGATCCTTTCTCAGACTTATATTTTCCTTACGGCCGGTCGTGTAGCCCCGGACGCGGCGCCCAAACATGTCGGGGGACCACTGTTCCGCCGAGTCTGGATCAGGCGTTTTGCTCTATTCGGGTGCACTTGGCCCGACAATCCATTCCTGTCGGGCACAGGAGCGTTGTTCCCCTCGTGGATCCACGTGAACTCTGGGAGCGAAACACTGTCCTGGCCGAAGCTTTCTGCGCCAGCGACGAGCGCGTCCGTCAGGCACAGTCCGTGCTGGACGAGGCGCAGGCGGAGCGGAGCAGGACGCTCGCGGCATTCGCCGTGACCGTCGGCAACGACGGCGCCGTCGCGGATTTGATGGGCCTGAACGAGCGGGAAGTGCGCGTGGCTCGCCGTACGGTGGGGCGCGACGATGCCCGCACCGTCGCGGAGGAGCTACTGGCCCGCGGGCCGCAGGTGCCGCTCGAACCTCTCGCCGACCGTCCTTCCCTGACGGAAGTCCATCTGCCGCACCCTCGGGGCGAAACGGTTCCCCCGCCGCCGGACGCACCACCGTACGAATCGACCGCGCCCTCCGTACTCCACGCGCCACCGCCGCAGGACACGGTGGTCTGGTCGTCGAGCATGGACTCCGTACTGCTGTGGAGCTGGAAGTCCGGCCTCGACCTCCAGACGGTGGCCGCGGAACTGGGCCTGGACCTGCGGGCGTTGCTGCTGCGCGTGCAGACTCTCGCCGGGGACGGACTGCTCACCCCCGGCGCGCCGCCCGCCGACAACAACCAGGCGGGCCGGCACCGCCGCCACCACGAGGATCCCTACGCGACCCTCCTGAGCCCGGCCACCACCTCGTTCGCCACTCCCCTCTACCAGACCTGAGCTCTACCGGGCCTGAGCCGAAGCCGGAGTCCCGCCGCCCGGATCCGCCGTGGTCCGGGCGGCCGGGCCGCGGGACTGCCGGGCCGTGGCCCGGACTCCAGTGCCGCGACGGGCAGTGTCTGCGCGACAGGCGAAGCTTGCCGGTAGCGGCACTACAGAGCTGCCGAGTCCGTGGAGCGTGACAGTGCGCGCCAGTCCGCCAGCTCTCCCCGTACGAGATCGAGTTTGGCCTCCACGCGGGTCACCGCGTCCGCTCCGAGCTGGAGGCGCAGCGGCGCCGCCGGATTCTGCGCGAGCGCGACGATGATACGGGCGGCCTTGGCGGGGTCACCGGGCTGGGCGTGGTTTCCCTTGACAGCGCTCTCGCGGGTGGCCCCGACACTCACCTCGTACTCGGGAAAGGAGGTTTGCTGGGTGTGCAGGCTCGACGCGTCGAGGAAGTCGGTGCGGAAGAGGCCCGGTTCGACGATCGTCACCTGGAGGCCGAGGGGGGCGAGTTCCTGCTGCAGGGCCTCGGAGAAGCCTTCCACGGCGAATTTGGTCGCGGCGTAGACGCCCCAGCCGGGAGTGCCGGTGAATCCGCCGACCGAGCTGATGTTGATGACGTGCCCGGAGCGCCGGCGGCGCATCACCGGCAGAACGGCGCGCAGGACATTGAGCGTGCCGAACACATTGGTGTCGAAAACGGCGCGCGCCGCCCGGTCGGTGACCTCCTCCACGGCGCCCAGCAGTCCCCGTCCCGCGTTGTTGACCAGGACGTCGACACCGCCGAAGCGGTCGACCGCCGACGCCGCCGCCGCGTACGCCTGGTCCTCGTCCGTCACGTCCAGCGGTACGGCGAGCAGCGCGTCGCCGGCGTCGGGGAACTCGGCGTGGAGCGCGGCGGTGTCGCGCGCCGTGGCGGCCACGTAATGCCCTTCGGCGAGTGCTGCCCGGGTGATCTCCAGGCCGAGGCCCCGCGAGGCTCCGGTGATCAGCCATGTGCTCATGACGCCTGTACCTCCTGGATGGTCGCGGCCGGCTGGACGGTCACGGCCGGCTGTCGGACGGCCCGTCGCACCTCCCTCCGGCCGGCCCCGTCAGGCGCCCGCGCGGGAGAGCGTCTCGTACTCGTCGTCGGTCAGTTCGAGGCTCGCGCCGACGGCGTTCTGCTCCAGGTGGGCCACCGAGGAGGTGCCGGGGATCGGGAGGATGACCGGCGAGCGCCGCAGCAGCCAGGCCAGCGCGAGCTGCGCCGGCGCGGAGCCGTGGTCGGCCGCGATCTTCGTCAGCGGGCTGTCCGCTCCGGCGAGGGCGCCGGTCGCGAGCGGGAACCACGGAATGAATCCGAGGGCGTGCGCCTGCGCGTACTCCAGTACCTCCTCGGCGGCGCGGTCCGCGAGGTTGAAGCGGTTCTGGACCGAGACGATCCGGGTGATCCCGGCGGCTTCGGTCAGTTCCGGGACCGAGACCTCGCTCAGTCCGATGTGCCGGATCTTGCCTTCGCTCCGGAGCGCGGCGAGCTCGCCGAGCTGCTCGGCGAGCGGCACCTTCGGGTCGATGCGGTGCAGCTGGAGCAGGTCGATGCGCTCCAGACCGAGATGGCGGAGGTTCAGTTCGACCTGCTGCCGGAGATACTCCGGGCGCCCGATCGGCACCCAGCCGTCCGGTCCGGTGCGGGCCAGGCCGACCTTGGTGGCGATCACCAGGTCGTCGGGGTAGGGGTGGAGCGCCTTCCGCAGCAGCAGGTTGGCCGTGAAGGGGCCGTACGCGTCGGCCGTGTCGATGAAGTTGATGCCCAGCTCGACGGCGCGGCGCAGGACCCGTACGGCTTCCGCCGGGTCTTCGGGGTCGCCCCAGATTCCGGGGCCGGTCAGCTGCATGGTGCCGTAGCCGAGCCGGGTGACGGACAGGTCGCCGCCGAGGAGGAAGGTGCCGGACGCTCGGGCGGGCTGCTGGGTGACGGTCATGATCAAGCTCCTCAATGAACATGTGTTCGATATGTACAGGGATGGAGAGGGTCGAAATGCCCGTTTTGACCAGGCTGGCAGTTTATCGGCTTCTTCCCTCCCACTCCACGGGAAGCGCATCGCCGCCGACAGGGCCGGTGAACACCGGCGTCACCTCCCCGGCGCCGCTCGCCGGCGCCGCTCGCCAGCGCCTCTCGCCGACCGGGCACTCGCCGGTTCCCTCACCGCGCCGTGGAACCGTCGCGGCCTTCCCCGGCGTTCTCCGGACGGCACCGCGCACGGCCGGTGCCGTTCTCGGCCATGAAGGGGCGGTGGCGATGCGCGAGTTGGTACCCGGGGGGAATCTGCCCCTGCCGGACGGGGCGCTGTCGCTCCAGGTGCCGGGGCCGTTCGATCTCTCCGTCCTCATCACCGGCGACGACGGGAAGGTCTCCGGCGACGCGGATTTCGTCTTCTACAACCAGCCGTCGGCCCCCGGCGCCCGGCTGCGCGCGGGCGGTGTGAGCCTGGACCCCGGCAGGCTCCGGGCGGGAGCGAGCCGTGTCACGGTCACCGTCAGCCCCGCCGACCCGGGCACCGCGCTCAGTGGTCTGCCCGTCCCGGCGCTGACCGTCGTGGCGGACGGCGCGGGCCCCCTCGCCCGGTTCACGCCCGCGCGCCCGGCGCACGAAACGGTCCTGCTGCTGGCGGAGGTCTACCGGCGCGGCGCCGGGTGGAAGCTGCGCGCCCTCGGCCAGGGATACGCGGACGGGCTGGCCGGAGTCGCCCGCGACTTCGGGGTCGATGTCGCGGAGGAGCCCGCCCCGGAGAGACCCGCCGGGCCCGTGCGCTCCACCGTCCGGGCGGGTGGTGCCGCGAGCGGTGGGGCGACAGGCGCGGTACGCGGGGAGGCGAGCGGTACGGAGGCCGAGTTCGCGGCGCTCGTCCGGAGCGCCCGGCGCGCGGCCGGCGTGGCGCCCATGGTGCTGGAGCGCCGGCTCTCGGCCGCCGCCCAGGCGCATGCCGAGGTGATGGCGAGGCAGCGGCGGCTCGGTACGGACGGGCCCGGTGGGGTCTCCGTCTACCAGCGGATCACCGCGGCGGGCTACCGCTACCTCCAGATCGGTGAGCAGCTGGTCTCCGGGCCCCGTACACCCCGCGAGTTCGTGGACTACTGCCTGACCGGCGACGCGACCCGTGGCCCGCTGCACGACCCGGCGCTGACCGAGGCGGGGGTCGGCCACGCCGTGGACGCACGCTCCGGCGACGTCTACTGGACGGCGCTGTGGGCCCGGCCCTTCACCGGGGACGGGCTGCTCGGTGTCACCGCCGAGGTCCTCGCCCTCACCAACGCGGAGCGGGCCGCCGCGGGCCTGCGCCCGGTGGCCGGTGACGTACACCTGGGGAGGGCGGCGCAGGCGTACAGCGCCGACATGGCCGCGCGCGCCTTCTACTCCCATACGTCGCCCGAGGGGTCGGCGCCGTGGGACCGGGCGGCCGCGGCCGGCGCCGCCCACCGGGGCATCGGCGAGAACATCGCCTGTGGGCAGCGCACCGCACGCGAGGTGGTCCGGGACTGGATGGACAGCCCCGGACACCGGGCCAACATCCTCAAGCCCGACTTCACGCACCTGGGCGCCGGTTTCGCGGGCGGCGGCCCGGCCGGGACGTACTGGACGCAGCTCTTCGGTCTGGCCTGACCCTTCCGGCCTTCGTCAGGCCGGAAGGCCGCCGACGTCGTGCCCGCCGGGTCAGGCCGCCTCGGTCGGGCCCGCTCGGTCAGACCGCCTCGGTCGGGCCCGCTCGGTCAGACCGCCTCGGTCGCGCCCGCTCGGTCAGGCCGGCTGTACGGCCGTCACGGTGAAGGTGTCACCACAGACCACGGGCACCGGGGTACGCAGCGTCAGAGCGTCCTTGGAGCCGGGCGGGAAGATCCGGAGCAGGCTCGGAGCGGGCCAGCAGGCCGTGCCCTTGATCCCCTTGTTCAGGGTGTGCAGGGTGACCTGCGCGGCGGCACCGGGCGCGAGCTTCACGACGGAGAGCTCCCCGCCCTCCCGCGTGGCCGGCTTGCCGATGGTGGCGCCGTCGCCCGCGAGGAGCGACACGCCGGGGAAGCCCCGCAGCGTGCAGGCGCCCTGCCCGGTGTTGGTGAGCCGGAGTTCGTAGCGGATGTTCCCGGCGCCGACGTCCGCCGGGCCGATGCTCGGGACCAGTTGATCGGCGGTGCACCGGGCCGGGGCGGCCGGGGTGCTCCGGCCGCTGGTCGGCGGCGTGGCGGGGGTGGCCGACCGGAGCGAGGCCGTCGGCGACGGCGGCCCGCTCGACGTGCCGCCGGTCCGACCGCTGCTCACCGTCGGTGAGCTCGCCGGAGTGGAAGCCGCGGAGCCACCGGGGGAACCGCCACTCGAACACGCGGCCGTGGCGGCTGCCAGCAGGGTGACGGCCGCCGCCATGGCACCCAGCCGCCACGCCCGGCCGGCCCCTACGCACTCCTTCGCGGACTCCTCCGTGGACCCCTTCTCCGAGGCCTGAGAGGTCTGAGGGTGATCGGACATTCGGTCCACCTGCCCATCCACTTTCGTACGAATACCCGTCATACGTATACCCGCAGAGGCGTGGAACCCTCGCCCGGCGCACTGTGGACACATCTCCGGACGGGCGGGTGCGGAGCGGGCGGCGGGATGCGAGATTGACACGGTGGAGGGCCTGGAGATCGTCGTCGTCCTGCTGACCGCCGTCCTCGGCCTGACCTGGGTCGCGCGGCGGCTGCGCCTGAGCGAGCCCGTCTGCCTGCTCGCGGGCGGGGTGCTGATCGGCCTCATCCCCGCATTCCGTTCGGTGCGGCTGCCCGGGGATCTCGTCCTGCTGATCTTCCTGCCACCGCTGCTCTACGCCGAGTCGCTGACGATCTCGCTCCACCAGATCCGGGCCAATCTGCGGGTGATCGTCCTGCTGTCGGTGGGACTGGTGCTGGCCACCGCGCTGACGGTGGCGGGAACCGCGCACGGCCTCGGCATGGTCTGGCCGATGGCGTTCGTCCTCGGGGCCGTACTCGCGCCGACCGACGCCACCGCGGTGGCGGGCGTGGCACGGGGCATGCCCCGCAGGACCCTCACGACGATGCGCGCCGAATCCCTGATGAACGACGGCACGGCGCTGGTCGTGTTCGCGGTCGCTGTGCAGATCGCCGTCGGCCGGAGCGCGTTCGCGTGGGGCGAAGCGACCTGGCGGTTCGCCCTGAGCTACGTGGGCGGGATGGCGATCGGCGCCGCGGGCGCGCTGCTGGCGATCACCCTGCGGCGGCGGATCGACGACGGTGAGATCGAGACCGGGCTCAGTGTGCTCACCCCGTTCGCCGTCTACCTGCCTGCGGAAGCGGCGGGTGTCTCCGGGGTGCTGGCCGTCGTGATGTGCGGACTGATCATCAGCAGGGCGAGTCCTCTGCTGACGCGGGCGAGCAGCCGTCTCCAGACGATCGCCTTCTGGCAGGTCTCCACCTTCCTGCTCAACGGCTCGCTGTTCGTCCTGGTGGGGATGCAACTGCCAAGTGCGGTGCTCGGGCTGCGGTCGCTGGGGCTGGGCAGGGCGCTGCTGCTCGCCGCCGCGGTCAGCGCGGCGGTGATCCTCACCCGGCTGCTGTACCTGCACAGCACGCCGTACCTGATCCGGGCGGTGGACCGACGCCCGCAGCAGCGGGCCAGAAGGGTCGGCGCCCGCCAGCGGATGCCGGTCGCGTGGGGCGGGGTGCGCGGTGCGGTGTCCCTGGCGGCGGCCCTCGCCGTACCGACGTACGCGGCGGACGGGTCGCGGTTGCAGGGCCGGGACGTGATCGTCTTCGTCACAGCGGCGGTCATCGTGGTGACGCTCCTCTTCCAGGGGCAGACTCTGCCCCTCGTGATCCGGTGGTCCCGGCTGCCGGAGGACCCCACCGAGGACAGCGAGGAGATCCTGGCGCGGCAGCACGTCGTCGAGAGCGCGCTCGACGAACTGCCGGGGCACGCGGAGCGGCTCGGGGCTTCGCAGGAGGTGGTCGACCGCCTCACCGAGGAACTGAGCGAGCGCGCGGAACGCCTGCGTGCGGACGACGAACCCGCTGATGAGGCCGAGCACGAGCTGCGCCGGGCGCTGCTGGCCGCGAAGCGGACCGCGCTGGTCGCCCTGCGCGACGCGCGCCGCATCGACGACGCCGTACTGCGCCGGGTGCAGGAAACCCTGGACCGCGAGGAGTTGCGGCTCGAAGCGCGCGCTCTGGCGGCGCGGGCCGCCGCCCAGCGGAGGTCCCGCGCGGCCGGCGGCCGGGACGGCGGCGGGGATGAGGAGGGAGATGGTGACGGCCGGGGCCGGGACGACATCTGACCGGGACGAACGGTCCGGTGGGGGTGGCGGCCGTTCGGCCGGGCACGACCGGGCCGCTGGTGTGGGACTGCCGGTGAGGAGGTGATCACCGATGGACGCAACCCTTCCGCTCATCGAGCGGCGACCGCCCCGTCCGTGACGGCGGTGGGCTCCGGCAGGCGCGGGCCGTCCTCTCCGGTCGTACGAAGATACGAAAAGCGGTCCGCCGGGACGGTGGCGGGGCGGGCCCGGGGTGTGTCCCCGGGCCCGCCCCGCTCACGAGCGACTGTTCAGGTGGTCAGGACGCCGGATGTCCCGGATGGTGCGGGACGCCGAATGTCCCGGACGTCAGCGCGGCCGCTTCGCGTCGAACTGGGCCACCCAGTACTTCGTCCGGTCGAGGTACGCGGTCTCGGCGTCGGCCCCGGTCTTCCCGTACGCGCCCGAGAAGGTCTGGTAACCGAAGCCGGCCGGCGGCGTGGACGTGGCCGGTTCGATCGAACTGCCCTCGTGCCACTCGTTGAAGGAGGTGACGGAGACCCAGGTGGGTGATCCGCCGATGGCCGGGTCGAGCGCGTTGTTCCACTCCTTGTCGTAGGCCGCGCCGTTGTCCCGGGCGAGGGTGGGCGTGGTGTTGCCCGGGACGGCGCGGTCGTCGAGGTAGCCGGGTGCGACCGACGGTGCCCAGATCAGGCCGTGCGCCTTGGCGTAGTCGCCGGCCTGCTTCCAGCCGGGGGCCGTGGCGCCCGCGATGCCGTCGTAGGTGTAGAGCCCTGAGAAGTGCGCGATCTTGCTGGTGTCGGTGGTCTGGGCCAGGACCGTGTTGGTCTGGGTGACCTGGTCGAGGGCGGTCCAGTCGGCGATCTTGAGGCTCTCGAAGATGTAGAACGCCGGCCGGTCGCTGTGCTCGGTGTCGCGGTAGAAGGCGGGGTGGCTGCCGTACGTGGCGCCCAGGTAGCGGATGTCGGACACCACCGAGGCGGCGGTGCGCCCGGAGTACGGCTCGATGTGCCAGGCCACCTTGATGCCCTGCTGCTGGGCCGCGTCCAGGACGCCCCGTGCCAGGGTGTCCTCGTAACTGCCCTGCCCCCACCAGCTGTAGACGAGCACACCGGCGCCCGACTGCTTGATCCATTTCATCTGCTGGGTGACGGCTCCGGCGAAGTCACCGGAGTCGTACGCGCCCAGCTTGGGGTAGAAGTCGGCGCCGATGTCCTGCGGCGGGGTGCGGCCGCCCTGCTGCCAGTGGCGGTAGCCGCCGTTCTTCACGGGGCTGCCGTACCACGGGTAGTAGAAGAGGTGGACATCCGCCGACGAGGCCTCTAACGCCGCCACCTTGTCCAGGGTGAAGGTGTCGATGTCGAAGAGGGAGCCCGAGCCGCCCGCGAAGGTGAGGAAGAGCGGCCCGCTAGGAGTGCCGGTCAGGGTGGTGGAGACGTTCTGGAAATTCTCCCAGCCGCCGGTGCTGGGGACCGCGACCGTGCCGAGTACCGGCCCGGTGGCCGATCCCGAGCGGACCTGGAGGGTGCCGCCGGAACCGCCCGAGGAGACCTTGGCGGTGAAGGTCCTGACCCCCGCGAGCTGCGCCTGGGAGTAGCCGGCCCAGTCGCCGTTCTCGATGTAGCCGAGGGTCTTGCCGCCGCTGGCCGGAGCGTGGTCGGCCGGCTGGACGCCCTGGGAGGAGGTGTAGGACTCCCCTTCGAACGTGGAGGAGGTGGTGGTCCCGCCGAGTTCCTTGATGCGGACGTTGCGGAAGGACACGTGGTCGGCGGCGCTGTGGTTCTGGATGCCGATGTAGCCCTGTTTCAGGGATCTGACCGGGTCGGCGTTGGTGAAGTCGTTGATCTTCACGCCGTTGAGGAAGACCTGCAGGCGCTCGCCCTCCACCCGGATCTCGTACGTGTTCCACTGGCCGGGCGGGTTGAGGGCGCCGTCCCTCGCGGCGATGTCGGCCGACTTGAAGCCGTAGACGGATCCGGTGGTCCTGTCCGCGCTGTCGGTCGCGTCGATCTGGACCTCGTACCCCTGGTTCACGGCCGAGTTGGGGTCGTCGGAGGCGGGGAAACCGACGAAGACACCGGAGTTGTCGTCGCCGGTCATCTTCCAGTCGAGCTTGAGGGAGTACGAGGCGTACTCCTTCGTCTTGTACCAGTACAGGCCCATGCCGCCCACCGACGCCAGGGTGGCGTCGCTGTTGGTGAAGCTGCCGGGACCGGCCTGTGCCCAGCCGGTGGTCGAGCCGTTGTAGAGCGTGGTGTAGCCGGTCTCGGCACGGCAGTCGGCCTTGGCGAAGCCGGCCGCGTACCGGATGCCGCCGAGCAGCAGCGTCCGGAAGGCGGGGTCGGCGTACGACTCGATGGTGTGGCCGAGGCCGGTGTAGAACGCCCGGCCGTTGCCCTGCGGGTGGCACCAGGTGATGGGGTGGTCGCCGCTCATCTCGCCGCCGCTGTAGCTGGATTCGTCGAGGCTCTGCAGCACTCGGACGTTGGCGCGCGGGTTGGTGCGGTAGTTGTACCACTCGTCGCTGCGGGACCAGGTCTGGCCGAGGTGCGCGGTGGCCGCGTTGGCCCGGTCCTCGGTCTTCACGGTGGCCTGCTGGATCGCCGGGTGGCTCTTGAACCAGGCGCCGGCGATCTGCTCGTACTGCGGCCAGTCGTACTCGGTGTCGGCCGCCGCGTGGACGCCGAGATAGCCGCCGCCCCCGTCGAGGTACGACTGGAAGGCCGACTGCTGGCCGGCGTCCAGGACGTCGCCGGTGGTGGAGAGGAACACCACCGCCTTGTACTGGGCCAGGTTGGAGGTGGTGAACGCCGCGCCGTCCTCGGTGGCCGTGACGGTGAAGTTGTTGGCCGCGCCGAGGTCACGGACGGCCTGCGTGCCGGCCGGGATGGAGTCGTGCCGGAAGCCCGCCGTCTTGGAGAAGACGAGCACCTTGTAGGCGGGGTCGGCGGCCTGGGCCGTCGCGGCCGGTGTCAGGACCGCTCCGATGAGGGCGAGGGTCACGACGAAGGCCGAGGCGGCCGCCGCCGGGATCCCCCGCAGATGACGGGACATCACTTTTCGTAGCATCACTTTTCCGAGCATCACTGTCCCTTTCCCGGCGTCACTTGGTGAGGGTGAGGGTGTCGATGTCGAACAGGGATCCGGCGCCGCCGGTGAAGGAGAGGAACAGCTGTCCGGAAGAGGCGGTGCCGGTCAGAGCGGTGGAGACGGTCGTGAAGGTCTCCCAGCCGCCGGTGGGCTGGACGGCGACGGAGCCCAGCAGGGCGCCGGTCGCGGATCCGGAGCGGATCTGGATGGTGCCGCCGGCCCCGGCCGACGAGACCTTCGCGCTGAAGGTCTTCGTTCCGGCGGTGGGGACCTGGGAGTAACCGGCCCAGTCGCCGTTCTCGATGTAGCCGAGCGTCTTGCCGCCGCTCGCCGCGGCGTGATCGGCGGCCTGGACGCCGCCGGTGGAGGTGAACGACTCACCCTCCACCGTCTGGCTCGTGCCCCCGCCGCCGGTGGCGAACGTGAAGGCGTCGAGGTCGTAGAGGTTGCCCTGACCCGTCGGGCCCTTGAAGACGAGGAACAGCTCCGTCGTCCCGGCCGGCGCGTTGCTCAGATTGGCCGAGACATCGGTGAACGTCTCCCAGTTCCCGGTCACCGGAACGGTGGCCGTGCCGAGCAGGGTGCCGGTCGCCGAGCCCGCGCGGACCTCCAGGGTGCCGCCGGGACCGGCCGAGGAGACCCTGGCCGTGATCTTGTTGGCGTTGCCCAGGGCGTACGGCTTGAAGGAGATCCAGTCGCCGTTGTCGGTGAAACCGACGGTGTTGCCGCCCTCGGCGGTGCCGTGGGCCGCGACCTGGATGCCGGACTGGGCGGAGAAGTGCTCGGCCTGCCGGTGGCGCGGCTGGAGGATACGGGCGCTGTGGGTGGTCAGCCCGGCGCCGTCGGTGTACTCGGCGTCGAAGACGCCGTAGATGTTGGCGGCGCTGTCGTGCTCACCGTCGGTCGGTACGGCGATGCTGCCGCTGCAACCGTTCTTCGAGGTGATCTGGTGACGGTGGCTGTCATGGCCGAGCAGGTAGGTGACCTTGACCTTGGCGCAGTCGATGGCGCCGTCCTCGGGGTCGCTGACGGTCACCGCGAAGGGCACGGTGTCGCCGAACGAGAACAGCTCGCCGTCCTTGGGGGTCGTCAGATCGACGGTGGGCGCGGTGTTGCCGGCCGTGACGACCAGGCTGGCGCTGCCGGTCAGTCCGTCCGGGTCCCTGACGGTGAGCGTCGGCCGGAAGGTGCCCTTGGCGCTGTACGTGTGCGACGGGTTGGCCTGGGTGGAGGTGCCGCCGTCGCCGAAGTCCCACGCGTAGGTGAGTGCCTTGCCCTCGGGGTCGGAGCTGCCCTGCGAGGAGAAGGTGACGGTGAGCGGGACCGGTCCTGAGTACTTGTCGGCGGCGGCCACCGCGATCGGGTTTCGGTTGGTGCCGGCGAGGTACTCGATGCGGTAGAGCGCCTGGTTGTTGGCGCCGGTGCCGTAGTCGAGGACGTACAGCGCGCCGTCGGGGCCGAAGGCGGTGTCCATGACCTGGGTGCCGGTCCAGGGGAAGGCGTCGATGGTGCCGGGGCTGCCGTCGGCCTTGACCTCGATGGCCTTGATCCACTGACGGCCGTACTCGCCGGCGAAGAAGCGGCCGTCGAGGGACTGGGGGAATTTGACGGCCGAGTTCAGATTCGGGTCGTAGTGGTAGACGGGTCCGCCCATCGGCGACTCGGAGCCACCGCCGAACTCGGGGGGAGACCCGGCGTCGCCGGCGTACCTGATCCAGGCGGGCTTGACCGCGGGCAGGGTGGCCAGTCCGGTGTTGCGGAAGGAGTTGTTGGCCGGGCCCGAGCCGCAGTTGTACTTACCGGCGGAGGGGCCGTTCGGGAAGGTGTACTCGCCGTACGTCTCCGTCGCGGTGTTCGTGCCGGTGCAGTACGGCCAGCCGTAGTTGCCCGCCGAGGTGATGCGGTTGAACTCGACCTGGCCGCTGGGGCCCCGGGTGGCGTCGGTGACGCCGGCGTCGGGACCGTAGTCGCCGAGGTAGACGATGCCGGTGGCCTTGTCGACGGCCATCCGGAACGGGTTGCGGAAGCCCATCGCGTAGATCTCGGGACGGGTTCTGGCCGTGCCCGGAGCGAAGAGGTTCCCGGTCGGGATGGTGTAGCCGCCGGCGGCGGTGGGCTTGATCCGCAGGACCTTGCCCCGCAGGTCGTTGGTGTTGCCTGAGGTGCGCTGGGCGTCGAACTGCGGGTTGCGGTCCGTCCGTTCGTCGAGCGGGGAGTAGCCGCTCGACTCGAACGGGTTCGTGTCGTCGCCGGTGGTCAGGTAGAGATTGCCCTGGGCGTCGAAGTCGATGTCACCGCCGACGTGGCAGCACTGGCCCCGGTCGTTCGCCACTTCGAGGACGACCTTCTCGCTGGCCATGTCCAGCGTGCCGTCCGTCTTCAGGGTGAAGCGGGAGAGGTTGAGGTGCCCCTTGAACGGTTCGAAGGCCGCGTCGTTGCCGCTGACGGGGGCGTCGCCGTCGGGGGTGGTCAGGCGGGGCGAGTAGTACAGGTAGAGGTAGCGGTTCGTGGCGAAGCCGGGGTCGGCCGCCACACCCTGCAGACCTTCCTCGTCGTGCGTGTAGACGTTGAGCTTGCCGGCCGTCTTGGTATTGCCGGCGGCGTCCGTGAGCCGGACCGTGCCGTCCCGGGCGGTGTGGACGACCGCGCGGTCGGGGAGGACCGCGAGAGACATCGCCTCGCCCAGTTCGGCTGATCCGAGGGCGAGTTGCACCTGCTGGTAGTCGGCGGCCGGGATGGCCGCCGGGGCGGCGCCGGCCGTGGGGCCGACGATGGCGCCGCCGGTCACGACCAGCGCCAGCGCGGTGAACCATCTCAACCACGGCCGTCTGTGTCGTGCTCCTGACAGACCTGACAGTCCTGACATGAATCTTCCTTCCCTGATCCTGCGCGGGGGGCGACCCGGACATGGGTGCGCGCCGAGGCGCGCTGCCATGCCACTGGGGGAAGAGCCTGCTCCCCGGGTGATGTCCCGTCACCCGGGGAGCAGCCGAACCGATCCGATGGAGAACTTTCGATGCGGCATCAAGATATGTGCAGAAACTCGCGAGATTTTTGCATGTTGGCAACGCGCTCGTAATTTGTCAAGGGCGTGTCAAAATTGCCGTCGCCGCCCTCCGACCCGTGCATGGGCCACCGATGTCGGCCCTGGTGAGACGGCGGACGGCGGGTCAGCGGCTATTGCGATCGCACACGGAGTAAAGGCGGTCGGGGGCGGCCGAAAACCGGATCGCGAAGGGGCCCTCGGCCGGCCCCGGCCCGGACGGTCGTCCGCGCGACCGGCCGGGCCGGGGCGGTCGGCGGCGTCTCGCCTCGCGTCCCGCCGGGGGAAGGCGTCCGCCGCGCGGGCGCGCTCGCGCGGCGCGGGGGCCGGCGCTGCCGGTACTTCCGGCCGCTTCAGCCGAGACGGGGGCCGGGCCTGGTCGCCAGTACGCCGCCGTCGACGACGAGCGTCGTGCCATGGACGTACGCCGACTCGTCACCGGCCAGATAGACCGCCGCGTGGGCGATGTCCTCGACGCTGCCCGCGTGGCCCGCCGGTGACGCCTCGACCATCCGGTGCTTGAAGTCGGCGCCCGGCGCGGTGGGGTCGGAGAGGATGACTCCGGGGGCGATGGCGTTGACCCGGACGCCCCGGCTCCCGAACTCGGACGCCCAGCCGCGCGTCAGCTGTTCGAGCATCGCCTTGCTCGCCGAATAGAGCGCTCCGCCGATGAATCCCACCTGGGCGACCCAGGAGCCCATGTTGATGATGACGCCGCTCCCCCGGTCGAGCATCGACGGCAGGAGCGCCTGGGTCAGAAAGAGCGGGCCCCGGACGTTGACGTCCATGACCTGTTCGTACGTCGCCTCGTCCAGGTCAAGGGTCGGGGTCCCGGGATAGATGCCGGCGTTGTTGACGAGGATGTCCACGCGGCCGTCGGCGAGGTCGAGCGCGGCGCCCGCGAGCGCCTGGGCGTCCCGCGCCGTGGTGAGGTCGGCCGCGGCGAAATCGGCGCGTCCGCCCGCGTCCCGGATCGCGGAGACGACGGCGTGTCCTCGGTCGGCGTCGCGGCCGCTCACGAGGACATACGCGCCTTCGGCGGCCAGCCGGGTCGCGATGGCCCGGCCGATTCCGCTGGTGGAGCCGGTGACGAGTGCTGTCCTGCCGTCGAGTTTGCCCATGCCGGTGAAGCCTTCTCCCATGGGGCCGGTGACCACGCGGTAGCGCCGCGAGGCCCGCTACCGCTGGGTGGCGGCCAGACGTGTATTGCGCCGGACCGAGGACCAGAAGGACCAGCCGATCAGGACGACGCCGACGAGGCCGGTGATGATCTCGCTGATCTCGTACTGGATCGTCACGATCAGGATCGCGGCGAGCGCGCCGATGGCGTAGTGCGCACCATGCTCCAGGTAGACGTAGTCGTCAAGGGTCCCCTGCCGGACGAGGTAGACCGTGAGCGACCTGACGTACATGGCGCCGATGCCGAGGCCGAGAACCATCAGCACGATGTCGTTGGTGATGGCGAAGGCGCCGATGACACCGTCGAACGAGAACGACGCGTCGATGACCTCAAGATAGAGAAACATGAAGAACGCGGCCTTGCCGGTCACGGCGGCCGCCGAGGCACTCCTGCCGACGGTCCCCGCCACGCGTTTCTCCCGCGCCGCCTCGCCGGCCTCCTCCTCACGTTCCTCGTCCTCTTCGAGACGGTCCTCGAAGAAGCTGGAGAGCCCGCCGACGATCAGGTACGTGATGAGCCCGGCGACCCCGGCGGTCAGCACCGTCTGGGTCTTGTCGGCGTGCGCGCCGCCGTGCTGGTGCGCGGTCGCACCCACCGTCATGGACGCGACGAGTAGGACGACGAGCGCGATGCAGACCGAGAGCATGTCGACCTTGCCGAGCTTGGCCAGCGGCCGCTCGAGCCAGGTCTGCCACGTGATGTCCCGCTCCTCGAACATGAAGTTGAGGAAGATCATCAGCAGGAAGGTGCCACCGAAGGCGGCGATCGACGGGTGCGCGTCGGTCACCAGCTGCTGATATCGGTCCTTGTCGTCCAACGCCAGCTGGACCGCCTTGACGGGGCTGATCTTCGCGCTGATGGCGACGATGACGACGGGGAACACCAGCCGCATGCCGAACACCGCGATGAGGATGCCGACGGTCAGGAAGATCGTCTGCCAGAAACTGCTCATCTTCTTGAGGATTCCGGCATTGATCACCGCGTTGTCGAAGGACAACGAGACCTCGAGGACGGCCAGGATCGCGACGACCCCCAGGGCCGCCCATCCGTCGTAGATCCCGCCGGCGGCGAGGCCGAGCGCCGTGACGAGGAACGCCCACCCGAACGTCTTCAGAATCACTGGCTACCCATCTTCTCGGTCTTCCGTGCTGTGCGCGTTTCGCGTGTTTCGCCTGCTGCGGGTGTGCCTCGGGTCGATCCGTACGGGCAACCGACCGCAGGGGCGTACGCGGGCCCACCCGCGCTCACCCGGTGGGGTTGAACCTGTCCGGGTCCGGGCCGATCCGCTCGTCGCGATTCAGGGCCGTGATGTCCGCCATGTCGCTCTCGGTCAGTTCGAAGTCGAACAGGGCGAAGTTCTCCTCGACCCGCTCGCGGGTGACGGACTTCGGGAAGACGACGTCGCCGCGCTGCACATGCCAGCGCAGCGTCACCTGGGCGGCCGACCGGCCGAGCCGTCCGGCGATCCGGGTGATGACGGGATCGCCGAGCACCTTGCCCTGGGCGATCGGCGACCACGCCTCCGTGACGATCTCGTGCTCGACGCCGAAGGCCCGTACCGCCTCCTGGGTCAGATACGGGTGCGCCTCGATCTGATTGACCGCCGGCACGATCACGGCACTCTGCAGCAGGCGCCGCAGATGGTGCGGCTGGAAGTTGGAGACCCCGATCGCCTTCACGCGCCCGGAGCGGTACATCTCCTCCAGGGCCTGCCAGGTCTCCACGAAGTCCCCTACGGCGGGCAGGGGCCAGTGGATGAGGAAGAGGTCCAGGTAACCGAGGTCCAGGTCCTCCATCGTCCGGTCGAACGCCCGCAGCGCGGCTTCGGGAGCGTGGGCGCCGTTGTTCAGCTTGCTGGTCACGAAGACCTCGCTCCGGTCGAGCCCGGAGTCGCGGACACCCTGTCCCACCTCCTTCTCGTTGCGGTACATCTCGGCGGTGTCGATGTGCCGGTAACCGGTCTCCAGGGCCATGAGGGTCGCTTCCCGGGTGTCCTCCGGGGCGATCTGGAAGGTCCCGAAGCCGAGCTGAGGGATCTCGACACCGTTGTTGAGGGTGATGCCGGGCACTGCGGGCATGGGAAAACCTCGATCCGATGGGGTCGGCCATATCCGTCCAGAAGATCACCTCTCCGACTTCGCTGTCACGAAACGCGCGGTGATTGGCGAGCGGTCTTTCGGGATACCCGGGAGCCATGGCAGGTCGACGACGGCGGGAGCCCGTGGATGCCGGCTCCTACCCGGCGCGGCGCCGCCGTGTCCGCGTCCGGCCATCGACGGCAGCCCGGCCGATGTGGCCGGGATCGAGGAAGGGTCATACCGATGACGAAGAAACCCGGGACAGGCGGGCCGACGCCCACGCCCACGCCCGAGGAAGCACGGGAGCAAGCGGACCGAACACACGAGCGGCTCGACGAGACGATCGAGGTCCCCACCGCCGGGACGGACGTCAGGGGCCGGGTCCAGGAGAAGGCGGCTGAGGTGGGCGGCCGGATCGGGGACAGGACGGCGGTCATCAGGATTCAGGCCGAGGACAAGGCCGCCTACGCCAGGGACCGGCTGCAGGACACGGCCGGCCAGGCGAAGGAAAGGATCCAGGACACGGCGGGCCAGGCGAAGGGCCGGATCCAGGACACGGCGGCGCGGACCGTGCGGCTCGTCCAGGAGAAGACCCCGGAGTCCTGGCGTGGGAGGACCGGACAGGTCGCGAACGCCGCGCGCCGCAACGCGGGCCCGCTCATCGCCGGAGCCGTCGTGTTCCTCGTCGTGGCGGTGCGGCTGGGCCGCGGGCGCCGCTGACCGTCACGCCCCCGGAGTACAGGAGCGAGGAGCGGGCCGGCGGCTGTCCCGCTCCTCGCTCCCGCCCTTCCCGGAAGCACGGACGGCTGTCAGACTCCTTCCGTGCCCGACTTCGACATGCTTGTCATCGGATCAGGACCGGGCGGCCAGAAGGCCGCCATCGCCGCGGCCAAGCTCGGCCGCCGGGTCGCCGTCGTCGACCGCCCCGACATGGTCGGGGGTGTCTCCATCCACACCGGAACCGTCCCCTCCAAGACGCTGCGCGAGGCGGTCCTCTACCTCACAGGGCTCGCCCAGCGGGATCTGTACGGCCAGAGCTACCGGCTCAAGGAAGAGATCACCGTCGCGGACCTGACGGCCCGTACGCAGCATGTGGTCGGCCTCGAAGTCGACGTCGTACGAGCCCAGCTCGCCAGGAACCAGGTCACGCTGCTCGCGGGCACGGGACGGTTCATGGACGACCGCACCGTCGCCGTACGGGACGCCTCGGGCCAGGACAGGCTGCTCACCGCCGACCACATCGTGATAGCCACCGGCACGCGTCCCGCGCGCCCGGCGAGCGTCGAGTTCGACGACCGTACGGTCATGGACTCCGACAGCGTCCTGAACATGGAGAAGGTGCCCCGCTCCATGGTGATCGTGGGGGCCGGGGTGATCGGCATGGAGTACGCCTCGATGTTCGCCGCCCTCGGCAGCAGGATCACCGTGGTCGAACAGCGCGACGGGATGCTGGACTTCTGCGATGTCGAGGTGATCGAGGCGCTCAAGTACCGCCTGCGGGACCTGGCCGTGACGTTCCGCTTCGGGGAGACGGTCGCGGCGGTCGAGCGGCACGCGCAGGGCACGCTCACGATTCTGGAGAGCGGCAAGAAGATCGCCGCCGACGCCGTGATGTACTCCGCCGGGCGTCAGGGGCTGACCGACGAACTCGATCTCGGCAGGGCGGGCCTCGCCGCCGACCGGCGCGGCCGGATCTCGGTGGACGAGCATTACCGTACGGCGGTGCCGCACATCTACGCCGTCGGTGACGTCATCGGTTTCCCGGCGCTGGCCGCGACGTCGATGGAGCAGGGGCGCGCGGCGGCTTACCACGCCTGCGACGAACCGGTGAACGCGATGCACCACCTGCAGCCGATCGGCATCTACACCATCCCGGAGATCAGCTTCATCGGCCGGACCGAGGACCAGCTGACGGAGGACCGGGTGCCGTTCGAGGTCGGTGTCTCCCGGTACCGGGAGCTCGCGCGCGGCCAGATCGTCGGTGACGCGCACGGCATGCTGAAACTGCTGGTGTCCCCGGAGGACCGGCGGCTGCTCGGGGTGCACTGCTTCGGCTCGGGCGCGACGGAGCTGATCCATATCGGTCAGGCCGTGATGGGCTGCGGCGGTACCGTCGACTACCTGGTGGACGCGGTGTTCAACTACCCGACGCTGGCGGAGTCGTACAAGGTGGCCGCCCTCGACGTGACGAACAAGATCCGTCAGATCGACCGGATGGAGCGCTGAGCGGACGCTGGGCGGACACACGCGTTCGCGGGCGGGTCCTGAACGGGCGGGGTCGCTGGAGGGGGCCCGGAAGAGGCGCCCGGTGCTTGAACAGGCGGTCGGGCGCCGTCCGGCCGATGATGGAAGCCTCGGGGAAGCGACACGCAGAGGTTGGGCCATGGCTGTGTGGCACGTGCGGGACTTCGCCCCGGACGATCTCGAAGCAGTGGTGCGACTCGATGGTGAGAGCCCCACCACCGACCGGCCCGCCGTCTTCCGCCTCTCCGAGGTGGTCGCCGCGCTCCAGGCACAGCATCCCTGCGTCGTCGCGACGGCCGACGGTCATCTCGTGGGCGCCGCTGCGGGGCGGGTGGACGGCGACCGCGCCTGGGTGCTCAGGATCGGCCTGCATCCGGCCTGGCGGAATCTGGGCCTCGGCACCGCGCTGCTCTCCGCCCTGGAGCAGCGGCTGCGGGGCGCCGGGGCCAGGACCGTGGCGGCGGTCCTGCCCGAGGAGGAGACGGGGGCCACCGCGCTGGGCAACTCCGGGTTCCGTCCGCAGCGGGGGCTGACATACTTCGAGAAGGCGCGGTCCGTGACGGCCCAGGATTCCGCGGTCCTCTCCTCGCTCGGTGCGACGGTGCCCGCAGCTGGTCTCTGGGGGCAGCTGACCGGTATGGCCGACGAGAAGCAGCTCATCGAACGCCGTCTGGTGCTGCCCCTCGCCAACCCCGAGCTGGCGGCCGAGCACGGTGTCGAACCGCCTCAGGCCGTCGTGCTGTTCGGGCCCCCCGGGACCGGCAAGAGCACGTTCGCCACGGCGGTGGCCGGCCGGCTCGGCTGGCCCTTCGTGGAGCTGTTCCCGTCCCGGCTCGCGCTGGAGGACGGGCTGGCGAACGGGCTCAGCCGGCGCTTCGAGGAGATCGCGCAACTCGATCACGTGCTCGTCTTCATCGACGAGGTCGAAGAAGTCGCCGGCGCCCGCAACCTCGCCGATCCCGCGTCCGTCGGTGTGGTCAACGAACTCCTCAAAGCCATCGTGCGGTTCCGCGACCGCGACGGCAGACTCCTGATCTGTGCCACCAATACCGTCGCCGCCCTCGACCCGGCGTTCCTGCGGCACGGCCGCTTCGACTACGTCCTGCCCGTCGGCCCGCCCGACCACGAGGCCCGGACCGCCCTGTGGGCCAGCTACACCGCCAAGACGGGGGCGGAAGCTGCCATCACCGTGCTCGCGGACGCCAGCGAGGGATTCACCCCGGCCGACATCAAGCAGGCCGCGCGCGCTGTCGCCCAGGCCACCTTCGAACGCACCCTCGACAGCGGGGAGCGGGCGCGGCCCACCACCGGCGACTACCTGCACACCATCCGCCACACCCGCCCCACCGTCACCCACGACATGGCCCTGGAATTCGCCGACCACACCATCCGCTACGGGCGTACCTGAGACGCGGCCTCGCCGCCATGACGGCGATCCGCCGACCGGGCCGGCGCCGCCCGATCGTACGCGTCCCTCACAGCCGGCCCGCCTCGACGATCCGCCGCAGGAACTGTCGCGTACGGTCCGCCGCCGGGTCCCCGAACACCTGCTGGGGGGTGCCCCGTTCCAGCACCACGCCACCGTCCAGGAAGCAGACCTGATCCGCGACCTCGCGGGCGAAGCCCATCTCGTGGGTGGCCAGCACCATCGTCATCCCCTCGTCCTTGAGATCCCGTACGACCGACAGGACCTCGCCGACCAGTTCGGGGTCGAGCGCCGCCGTGATCTCGTCGAGGAGCAGCAGGCGCGGGCGTACCGCGAGGGCCCGTACGATCGCGGCGCGCTGCTGCTGGCCGCCGCTGAGCCGGTCCGGGTACTCCCCGGCCTTGTCGGCGAGGCCGAGCCGGGCCAGCAGTTCGCGGGCCCGCGCCTCCGCCTCCTCGCGCGGGAGGCCGAGGACCCGGCGCGGCGCCAGCGTGATGTTCCCCAGGACCGTCATGTGCGGGAAGAGGTTGTACGACTGGAACACGACGCCGATCCGGCGGCGCACGGCGTCGGGGTCCGCCCGGGGGTCGGTGATCTCCTCGCCGTCGAGGAAGATCGCCCCGTCGTCGATCTCCTCCAGCAGGTTGGCGCAGCGCAGCAGCGTCGACTTGCCTGAGCCCGAGGCTCCGATCAGCGCCGTCACGGTGTGCGGGGCGACATCGAGGCTGACGTCCCGCAGGACGACCCGGTCCCGTCCGAAGGTCTTGCGTACGGACTCCAGGCGCAGCACGGGCGGCTCGGCGGCGGTCATACGGTTCCTCCTTGCGCGCGCCTGCGGTCCATCCGGGCCGTGACCCAGTCCGTGAAGCGGGTCATGGGGATCGTCAGCGCGACGAAGACGAGGCCCGCGATGACGTACGGCGTGTAGTTGAAGTACTTTCCGGCGATGATCTGGGCCGCGTAGACGGCGTCGATGGCACCGGCGATGGAGACGAGACCGGTGTCCTTCTGGAGCGACACCAGGTCGTTGAGGAGCGGGGGCACCACGCGCCGTACCGCCTGCGGAAGGACGACGTACCGCAGTGTCGCGGCGCTGGACAGCCCCAGGGAGCGGGCCGCCGCGCGCTGCGAGGGGTGTACGGATTCGATGCCGGCCCGGAAGACCTCGGCGACGTACGCGGAGTAGGTCAGGACGAGCGCCGTGCCGCCGAGCAGCACGGGGTCCGTGGTGACGCCCTGGAGCCGCAGCGCGGGCACCCCGAAGACCACCATCAGGAGGCAGATGATCAGGGGCAGCCCGCGGAAGAAGTCGGTGTACGCGGTGGCGAGGGCGCGCAGCGGGAAGAGCACCGGACCGCGCAGGGTGCGGGCCACGGCCAGCAGGAGGCCGAGGACGAGGACGCACGCGCCGCAGATCACCAGCAGCCGCAGGTTGAGCAGCAGGCCGTCGAGGACCTGGGGCAGCGCCATGCGGGCGTACTCGGGGCTGAGGAACGTCTCGCGGGTGCGCTGCCAGCCGGGTGAGCCGGTGATGACGAGGAAGAGGACGGCGCCGGTCACCAGCGTGGAGAGCGCGGCGACGGCGGTGGCGCGGCGGGCGCGGGAGCGCCGGTAGCGCTCCCGCTCGATCCTGCGCGACGACGGCGTGTAGGTGTCGTGCTTCCCGTCGGTCCCCTCCTCCTGGTGGAGGGCGTCCTCGGTCACTTGAGCACCGGAGCGTCCACGGCCTCGGACAGCCACCGCTTCTCCAGGGCGGCGAGCGTGCCGTCCGCGCGCAGTGTGTCGACGGCCTGGGTGACGCAGGGCGTGAGTGAGCTTCCCTTGTCGAGGACCAGCCCGAACTGCTCCTGCGCACCTGCGGAGTCGGCGAACTGGCCGACGACCTTCGCGTCCGGCACCTCGGCGGACGTGATGTAGAAGGCGGTGGGCAGATCGACGATGATCGCGTCGACCTGGCCGTTGCGCAGCGCCGACTTGGCGAAGTCGTTCTTCTGGAAGACGGCGGGCTGGTGGGACGGCTTGACGATCTCGTTGATCGTGTCGAGGCTGGTGGTGCCGACCTGGGCGCCGAGCTTGGCCTCCTTGAGGTCGGCGGCGGTCCTGGCCCGGGCGTACGGGGAGTTCTTCAGGGCGACGACGGCCTGGCGCACGTCGTAGTAGCCGGAGGAGAAATCGACGGCCTGCTTGCGCTCGTCGCTGATGGAGATCTGGTTGAGGTCGAAGTCGAAGTGCTTCTCGCCCGGCGCGAACGCGTTGTTGAACGGGACGGTCTGCCAGACGACCTGGTCCTTCTCGTAGCCGAGCGCCTTGGCGACGGCGTAGGCGACGGCGGACTCGAAGCCCTTGGCGCTCGCCGGATCGTCGTCCTGGAACCACGGCGCGTAGGCCGGTTTGTCCGTCCCGATCGTCAGCTTCCCCGTCGTCTCGGTGGCCTGCTCGCCCGGGTCGCAGGTCGGCGCGGGCGCGGCGCCTGACGACGGGTCGGAGGACGAGGGGCCGGAGGACGACGACGTCTCCTGGGGCGCGCAGCCGGTGGCCGCGACGGCGGCGATGGCGATCAGGGCGGGAACAAGGCTTCGGACGCTGAGGTGCATGGCGGGAGAGTCGCATCGCAGGGGGGCGTGTGTCGAGATCGGGGCGTTGCGATCTTGTGAAATCCGCCCGAAGGGCGTGGTAGGAGGTTTGGATACGCGAGGTGCGCTGATCGCGCTCAGGGCCGGTCGACCGGCGCGCGGTGGGACAGCCGCCGTTGCCCCGTGCTCCCGGTGGGCCGCGTTAGGCTGGCCGGCGATGTTCTCCTCCCAGGGCCCCACCCTCCGCGAACTCGCCGTGCAGGCGCTCTCGTCCATCGAGCACGGCTACGACCTGCTGGCCCCGAAGTTCGACCGGACGCCGTTCCGGACGCCGGACGCTCTGCTGGACGCCGTCGTACACGCCGTACGTCCGCTCGGGCCGTTCCGTACGGGACTCGACATCTGCTGCGGGACCGGGGCCGGGACCGGGGCGCTGCGGAGACTGTGCGAGGAACGGGTCGTCGGGGTCGACTTCAGCGCGGGCATGCTCGCCATGGCCGCGTCGGCCCTGCCGGATGCCCCCGATGCCCCTGATGCTCCCGCTGCCCCGGACGCCCCGGGCGCTCCGGGCGCTCCGGACCCTTCCGGCGGCCCGGCGGTGAACTGGGTACGGGCCGACGCTCGCGCGCTGCCCTTCGCCCCGGTCTTCGACCTGGCCGCGAGTTTCGGGGCGTTCGGTCATTTCCTGCCCGCCGAGCGGCCCGCGCTGTTCGCGCGGGCGCACGCGGCGCTCCGCCCCGGCGGCCTGTTCGCCTTCCCCGTTCCCGCGCCGCCCCGGGTCGGTTCGAGCCTCTACTGGGCGCTCTGGGGCTTCGACACGGCGATGCGCCTGCGCAATCTCCTCCGGCGTCCCAGCTTCGTCATGTACTACCGGACCTTCCGTCTTCCGGACGTACTGGACGAACTGGCCCGCGCGGGATTCACCACCGGGCTGCTCCCCCTGACGGACCTCGGCGAACGGCCCGAAGGCGGCCCGCGCTGCGCCCTGGTGGTGGCCCGCAGGGCCTGAGCGGGCGGGCCAGGAAGGTGGTGGTGAGCGAGCCGGGTGGGCCGCGCGGGTCGCCGCCCGGGCGGTCAGTCGTCCAGCGCCAGTCCCGGCCCCCGCGGCCCCGGACGCTCGTCGAGCACGTCCGGGAACTCCTGGTCCCGGGCCTGCGGTGTCTGCGGTCCCGTGCCGGTCATGATGATCGTCTGCTCGACCCGTACCAGGCGGTACACATCGTCACCGATGATCACCTGGTTCTCGCCGTCCTCGATCGACGCGGCGGCACGTACGAAGCGGGGGCCCAGCTCACCCGCGTCCGTGGCCCGTACCCGCAGGACGTCCCGGAGGTCGGTCCGCGCCTCGTCCTCGACCGGAACGGCCGGAAAGAGCTGCCGCCAGCCCCGGTCCTCGTGGAGCATCGCCGCGTATGCCGTGTAGTGCGAGACGGACATGCGCTCCCAGACCGGACCCTCCACCGGGAACTTGCGGCGCAGCGCCTCCTCCCGTTCTCCGAGCTCCAGCAGCCGCCGGGCGGCCGCATCGTCGAATACCTCGTCTGCTGCCTCATCTGAGTTCGCGCTCACCCGACCAGCGTGCCCCATAACGGCTGTCTCCGACATACCGCTACCAGGATCATCCGTCGTAAATCCGCCACTTCTTCCGGCTCGGCACCGAGGACAAACGACTTGTCCCGCAGGCGAGTTGGCCCCTGCGGACGCACGCCGGCGCGGGCCGCTCATGCCCGCGCCTCCAGGGCCGACACCGCCGCCCTGGCCGCTGTCTCCACCAGCGCGATCCCGGACTCCATGCTGACGTTCCCGCGTGACAGGACCGCCAGCAGGCGGCTGTGCCCGTCCACCGTGACGCGCCCGATGCTGTTGACGTCCCAACGGCCGGTCGCGGTCCGCTGGAGCCACCCGTTCTTCAGGCCCGTCACCGTGCCCGCCGCCGACACGCCCCAGTCCTGGCCGGTGGATATCGCGCCCATCAGGCTCCGTACGTAGGCACGCGAGGCCGGGGCCAGTGCCGAGTCCTCGCCGAACACGGCGGACAGCAGGACCAGCTGGTCCGCGGCGGTGGTCTGGGTGAGCCCCCAGTGGCCGCCGCTTCCTCCGGTGGTCCCCGTCAGACCGAGTCGGCGGTTCGCCGCGTCCAGCCCCGGCGCCCCGCCGATGGCGCTCCACAGCTCGTCCGCCGACGCGTTGTCACTGACCCGGATCATGGCGGTCGCGGAGGCCTTCTCCCGGGCGGTGAGCCCGCGCTTCCCGTCCTGCGCCTTCAGCAGCAGCGCCGCCAGGATGTCGACCTTGACGATGCTCGCCGTGTCGTACGTGGCGCCGGCGCGCACGCCGTAGCGCGCCTGGAGGTTCTCCGCCGGGTCGATCACCGCCACCGACAGCGATGCCGTAGTGGCCCCCATGACCGGTCCGAGCCGCTCGGACAGGACGGCGTCGCGCGTGGCCTCGGGCACCTTCCTGGGCTGAGGGACGCGCAGCGCGGCCACCGACGCCGCCGGCGACGCCGACGGCTCCGGAAGTGACGGCGGGAGGGAGAGGGCCGTGGCTGACGGCAGCGAAATGATCGAGGTCAGGGGAGTGGTCCCGGACGGCGCGAGACTGCCGGCCGGCAGCCCGGCCGACAGCCCGGCCGACAGCCCGGCCGACGGCGCGGCCGATCTCGGTGCGGCCGGTGAGTCGCTCCGGGCGGGCGTCTCGAAGCCGCCCGCCGCCGCCCAGCCGGATACGAGGAGCGCGACGGCGGCGACGGTGCAGCGCGACGGGTGGCGCCGGGCCGACGTGGCGAGGCGCGGAGCGAACAAGTGCCGGGACATGAGTACGAGGCTAAGAAGACAATCTGAGAAATGATGGCCTCGCGCGTAACGAACTCATGACATATCCCCCGAGCAAAACGTCCCGTACTATCCGCGTGCGCCAGGAAAATACTCCCTTATCAGGTCATTTCGGAACACTCCGCGAGGGTCGAGCTTCGCCGTCAGCGCCTCGAAGTCCGCATAGCGCTCGTACAGCCCCCTGACCCGCTCCGGGCTCATCGTGAACACCTTCCCCCAGTGCGGTCTGACCGCGAACGGAGCCAGCGCCTCCTCGATCGCGCCGACCACCGGTGCCACGGCGGCGGCATCCGGGAACCAGGTGAAGTGGAAGGCCACCGAGTCGCGCCCGTACGCGGGACTCAGCCACAGGCCGTCCGCCGCGATGGTCCGGATCTCACTGATCTGCAGGACCGGTGCGATCCGCTCCCTGATGGCGGCCAGCGCGTCGAAGGCCGCCCGGGCGTCCTCCCGGGCCACGAAATACTCGCTCTGCAGCTCCTCGCCGCTGCTCGGCGTGAACTCGGGCCGGAAGTGCGGCAGCCGCGCGTGCCACGGCCCCGGGACACCGGACTGCACGGTGCAGGTCTCCGCGTCCATGCCGGGCACCGGGTGGCGCCGGCCGTCCGCGAGGACGGCGCCGAGCCAGGTGTCCGGCGCGGGCCCCGGGTCGCCGTCGCCGACCCGCTGCTTCAGCCACACCTGCTCGATCAGGTCGGTCCGCCAGCGCGTGAAGAGGCTCACGCTGTACGCGGAGGAGAGCACGTCGTCGAACCGCTCGCGCAGCTGACCGTACGAGAGCCCCTCGTACACCCACTGCCGGATGTCGTAGGCCGGCACCAGGCCGAGTGTCATCCGGGTGACGATCCCGGCCGCCCCCAGAGCCACCACGGCCCCCGCGAAGTCCTCGTCGCTCCGGTCGAGCGACAGCAGCTCGCCGTCGGCGGTGACCAGCTCCAGCGCGCGGACCGCCGTGGCCAGCGAGCCGTTGCCGACACCCGAGCCGTGCGTTCCGGTGGCGCAGGCCCCGGCCACGGAGATGTGCGGGAGCGAACCGAGGTTGTGCAGCGCCAGGCCCGCCCGGTGGACGGCCTCGGTGAACTCGGCGAACCGCAGGCCGCCACCGACCGTGACCGTGGCGGCCTCTTCGTCGACCTCCACGGTGCGCGGCAGTCCGGCCACCGAGACCAGGTTGCCCCGGGTGTCCGCGATCGCGTTGAAGGAGTGGCCGCTGCCGAGCGCGCGCACCGAGGTGCTCCCGGCGACGATCTCCCGCAGCTGGTCCACCGACGAGGGAGTGTGCACGCGTGCCGCGCTGAAGGTGATGTTGCCGGCCCAGTTCGTGGCGATCGGGGAGACGGCTTTCACGCGCGGGACATCGGGGTTCTCAGGCGTGCGGGACACGGGTTTCTCCTTCGCTGCGTTCGGGCGTGGCGGCCGGGCCGCACCCCCCTTCCTCTGCACTGCACTGTCGCACGCCGGTGCAGGGTCATGTCGCGGCGCCCTCCGCCCGGGGCCGCGCGCGAAGCTGGGACGCCAGGAAACGCCCCCGGGCACCGACCTGGGGAAAGTCCGAGGAAAGAAGGTGGGCCACCATGCCCGAGGAACTTCCCGTCGCGCGGCGGTGGGCCGTGGGAGCACTCTTGATCATGACCTTCGCGACCGGCCTGGTGGACGCCGTGAGCTATCTGCGGCTTGGGCACGTGTTCGTCGCCAACATGACCGGCAACGTCGTCTTTCTCGGCTTCTCCCTCTCGCGCGCGTCCGGCCTGCCGGTGGTGGCCCCGATCGTGGCCATGGCGGCCTTCGTGCTGGGCGCGATTCTGGGCGGCAAGCTCAACAGGATCCTCAGCGACCGGCCGCGGCTCTGGGTCGGCGGGGCATTCGCCGGTCAGGCGGGCGGGCTGACCCTGACGGCCGTACTGCTCTCCACCGGGGTACTGCGGCCCGAGGGCAGGATCGTGCTGGCGATCGTCGCCCTGCTCGCCGCCTGCTGCGGCCTCCAGAACGCGACGGTACGCCTGCTGGCTCCCCGGGATCTCACGACGACCGTCCTCACCCAGACGCTCACCGCGCTCAGCGCGCAGAGCGTGCTCGGGGCCGGCACGGGCGCCAAGCCGCATCGCCGGGTGGGGTCGCTGCTGGTCATGTTCGCCGGGGCCGCCACCGGGGCGCTGCTTCTGCAGGTCACACTGGCGGGCGTCGTCGGCCTCGCGGCCACCGCGGTCGCGGGCGCCGCCTGTCTCTTCGCCCTGGCACCAGGCCCGGACGAGACCCGGCCCGGATGAGACCCGCCCCGGCCGGTCAGCAGCGGTCCGTATGGGGCCCGGTACATATCAGGGCGGTCCGCATCAGGCCCGGGCCGCCAGCAGCTTCTCCACGCGCCGCAGCGCCTCGCGGACGTTCGCCCGGGTCGTGGCCTCCAACGCCTCCCGGGGCGTCATCCAGCGCAGCGGGGCGTCGGGGCTCTCCTGGCGTGCCGCGTCGGGTTCGGCGGTGGCGAGGACGAATCGCAGGTCGGCGTGTTCGTGGGCGGGTTCGCCGCCCCCGGCGGGTACGGGCACGATGGCCACCTGCAGGAGGGAGTCGTCCGGCCACGGGGCCAGGTCGCCGAGGCCGGTCTCCTCACGGCCCTCCCGGAGCGCCACGTCGAGAGGATCGGTCTCCCCCGGGTCGCCGTGCCCGCCCACGTGCAGCCACGACCGCTGTCGCTGGTGCCACCGCATCAGCACACGACCGCCGGCGGGGTGCACGACCAGGGCGGAGGCCGTCACATGCAGGGGGATCGAGCGCAGCCACGGGTCGTCGGCGCTCTGTGCGAGCGCGCGCACGCGGACGATGTCGGCGGCCTCGGCCGGGTCCTCCGTACGGTGGCGGGCGAGCGCGTCGAGGACCGGCCGGCGGCCGGGACGGACCACCGCCGTTTCGTTTTCCCTACTCATCCCCGGGACGGTACGGATTCGGGCGGCCGGTGTCCTTCGATTTCTGGCTGGGCCCCGGCTCAGCGCTCCCGCACACGGTAGAGCGGAAGCCGCCCCTCCACGATGTCGTGCCGTGGCAGCCGCAGCCCGAAGTGGGCGCCGATCGCCAGGACGCTGAGCTGCCGTCCACGCCGGCGTGCGGCGTCGGTCAACTGCCGTCCCACCGGCAGGACTCCCGCCTCCTCCAGCGCCGGAACGAGCAGGTCGGGATTGCGGCCCCGGCGCCAGGTCTCCTGCCCTATGCCGAACGAGCAGGTGAGGGCGGCGTCCCTGTAGTAGGTGAACGTCGACGGCGGATGCCACGGGGTCAGCAGGAAGTTGATCGCCTCCACGCCGTCGCGCGAGACGGCCTCCAGGCCGGCGGCCGTCGAACCGACCGCGTCGCCGTATTCGACGGCGAAGGACCAGTCGTGGACCCGGCCGACCCGGGCGACACTGTCGACGTCCGGTGCTGCGAGCGCGTCCACGGCGTCATCCGCGGAAGCCCCTCTCGGCTTCTGGCCCGGTCTGCCACCCAGCCGTGCGACCAGATCGGCCGGCTCGATACCGCGCGCGAACGTCACGCAGTCGACCACGTACGGCTCCAGGAGCCACTCGATACCCTCAGCCACGCTGCCCCCTGCCGATGTGACGCGTCAGTGCCCCGCATCTTGCCCCGAGGCACTGACAACGACGGCCCCACGGAGGCGAAGAGGCGGCCGGCCCCGGCTCCCGTGACCGGGATCCGGGGCCGGGCCTTCGCGCCCCTACGGCTTGCGGCCCACTCCGCCCCACATCGGGATGGTGTCGGACGGCACGTCATGCGGCCCCGGACGCCAGTTCGGCAGGGATACGACACCGGGCTCCAGCAGCTCCGTCCCCTCGAAGAACCGTGCCACCTCGTCCTGGGTGCGGGGCGTCGCGGACGCGTGCGCGGCGGCCCGCTCGTTGTAGACGCGCATCGACTGGGCGACCTCGTCGGCGGTGATGTCGGCCGCCGGGTGGGAGACCACCAGATGACTGCCGGACGGCAGCGCCTCCAGCAGCCGGGCCGCGATCCCGTGCGGGTCCTCGGCGTCGGGGATGTACTGGAGGACCGCCACGAACATCAGGGCCACCGGGCGGCTGAAGTCCAGCGTGCGCTTCGCCTCGGCGAGGATGGTCTCCACGTGGCGGGCGTCGGCCTCCACATAGTCGGTCCGGCCCTCCGGCGTGCCGACGAGCAGGGCGCGGGCGTGGGCCAGCACGATGCGGTCGTTGTCGACGTAGACGACCCGGGCGTCCGGGGCCACGGACTGGGCGACCTCGTGGGTGTTGTCCGCGGCGGGGATGCCGGTGCCGACGTCCAGGAACTGCCGGATGCCGACCTCGCCCGCGAGGTGGCGGACCGCCCTGCCGAGGAACGCGCGGTTGGCGCGCACCGCGTGCACGATTCCCGGGTTGGCCTGGGCCGCCAGCTCGGCGGCCTCCTGGTCCGCGGGGTAATGGTCCTTGCCGCCCAGCCACGCGTTGTACACGCGGGCCGGATGGGCCACGCCCGAGTCGATCTCCAGCGGCCGGTCCTCAGCCATCACATCCACCTCTCGGCACGCCTTCGCGGCTCGGTCGTCGTAGAAGCCCCCAGCGTACGCACCTCTTTCCGCTTGTCGATCTCCGGGCCGTCAACAGCCGCCCCCGGCGGGGGAGATCGGGACCGGTGCGCCGTGCGGGCCAGGTCCGGCCGGGACTCCGAACGCCTCACCGCCCGGCCCGGACGGAGCGCGGTGCGCACTCGGGGTGTCCGATCGCCTACGCTGAGCGACATGAGCGGTGTGGCCGGTGGTACGAGGAGCGGGCGCGGGGCGTGGTCCCGCCTGGCGCTGTTCGCCGTGCTGGCCGCGCTGGTCCATCTGCTGGGTTGCGCCCACGGGCCCGTCACCGCAGGCCCGTTGGCGAACGCTCCGATGGCCGGGACGCCCGCGCCTCACCACCCGGCGGAATCCCACAGGGCCGGGTCGACAGCGGCCTGCGCCGGGCGGCCCGCGCACGGGGCGGCGGCCTGCACCGACACCGACGAACCGAGCATCCTGCCGCAGCGTACGGACAGGTCCGCCACCCCCCGGACGGTGGGCGCGTCGGCGCCGGGGACGACCGGCGTGGCCGTACGGAACGGCCCCGGCGGCGTCTCCCGCGCGGACCGGGACGGCGCGGGAGACGGGTGGGGCGCGGACCACCGGTCACGTGCGGCCCTGAGCGTGTGGCGGATCTGACACCTCCCAAGGGCTTCTGACGGTTCGTCGGCCTTGTGCCGGCGGGTCCGTCAGCAGCCCTCAGGTCACCGCCCGTCCGTACGACCCACCATCGCGACCCGGGGCGCCGCCGCGCGCCCGGTCGCGGGAGACCCGCCGCAGGAGACCCCCGTGACGAAACATCTTGGTATGCCCCCCGGCTGTGCGCGGTCCGCGTCCACGCGGCCCGCGCACAGCCCGGCGGGCCTGGTCGGCGACACCCCGGCCCTGTGGGTCGGTGAACCGTTCACGGTGCCCGGCCGTGGATTCTGGGCGAAGCTGGAGGGCGCCAACCCCGGCGGGATCAAGGACCGCGCGGCCCTGTTCATGGTGGCGCGCGCCCGCGAGCGCGGTGAACTGGCACCGGGAGCGCGGATCGTGGAGTCCACCTCCGGCACGCTGGGGCTGGGTCTGGCACTGGCCGGGGTGACCTTCGGCCATCCCGTCACGGTCGTCACCGATCCGGGCATGGAACCGCTGATGACGGGTCTGCTCACCGCGTACGGCGCGGACATCGAGCGGGTAGGGGCCCCGGATCCGGTGGGCGGCTGGCAGCAGGCCCGCCGCCGCCGGGTGGCGGAGCTGCTCGCCGCGCATCCGGACGCCTGGTGCCCCGACCAGTACCACAACCCGGACAATGTGGCCGCCTACCGTCCGCTGGCCCTGGAGCTGGTGTCCCAACTGGGGCGCGTCGACGCGCTGGTGGTTGGCGTCGGTACGGGCGGGCACTCCGCCGGGATCGCGTCGGTGCTGCGCGGTCTCTTCCCCGACCTGCGGGTGGTGGGGGTCGATTCCACCGGCTCGACCATCTTCGGCCAGCCCGCCGCGCCCCGGCTGATGCGCGGCCTGGGGAGCAGCATCCACCCGCGCAATGTGGCGTACGACCTGTTCGACGAGGTGCACTGGGTCGCCGCCCCCGAGGCGGTCTGGGCGGCGCGTTCGCTGGCACGTGCGCGCTATGCCACCGGCGGCTGGAGCGTGGGGGCGGTCGCCCTGGTCGCCCGCTGGCTGGCGGCGGTCCGGCCCGCGCGGGAGCGGATCGTGGCGGTCTTCCCCGACGGGCCCGAGCGCTACGTCGGGACCGTGTTCGACGACGCGTACTGCCGCGAGCACGACCTGCTGGGCCACGAACCGGCCGACCGGCCGCAGGAGATCGCGCATCCCGGCGAGCGGACCGTCACCCGGTGGACGCGCTGCACCACGGTGGCGGACCCGCTCGCCACCGGCGCCGACACGGTCCCGGGCGGCTCACAAGCGGGGGGCACCGGTCCCGGGCCCGACGCGTGCGACCTGGCGGGATCCGCCCGGTGACGGCGCCGTCGAAGGTCCCGGCGGCAGGCCCCTGGGCCGCCACCCGCTCCTTCTCGCCCGCCGCACGACTACTGATGGTGAATCAGTTCGCCATCAATCTGGCCTTCTACATGCTGATGCCCTACCTCGCGGCCCATCTCGCGGGCACCCTCGGCCTGGCCGCCTGGGCGGTCGGCCTGGTGCTCGGTGTACGCAACCTCTCCCAGCAGGGCATGTTCCTCGTCGGCGGCACCCTCGCCGACCGCTTCGGCTACAAGGCGCCCATCATGGCCGGTTGTCTCCTGCGGACCGGCGGCTTCGCGCTGCTGGGCTGGGTGGACCAACTGCCCGCGCTCATCGCGGCCTCGGCGGCGACCGGCTTCGCGGGCGCCCTGTTCAACCCCGCCGTGCGCGCCTATCTGGCGGCCGAGGCGGGCGAGCGCCGGGTGGCGGCGTTCGCGGCCTTCAACGTCTACTACCAGGCCGGGATACTGCTGGGGCCGCCGGCCGGTCTCGTCCTGCTGGCCGCCGACTTCCGGGTGGTGTGCACGGTCGCGGCGCTGATCTTCGCGGCGCTGACCGTGCTGCAGTGGCGTGCGCTGCCCGCGCGGGGCGGCGGGAGGGCGGACAAGGAAGCGGCGGGCAAGGGACCGGCGGCCGGCGGAGCGGCGGGGCTGACGACTCCGTGGCGTACGGTGCTGGCCAATCGGCCGTTCCTGCTGTTCTCGCTCGCGATGATCGGCTCGTACGTCCTGACCTTCCAGGTCTATCTGGCGCTGCCGCTGGCCGCCGACGACGCGCTGGGGTCCGCCGGTACGAAGGCCACCGGGGCGCTGTTCGTGATCTCGGCGGCCGTGGCGGTGGCCGGGCAACTGCGGCTGACGGGCTGGGCCGCGCGCCGGTGGAGTGCGCACGGCGCGCTGGTACGGGGACTCGCCCTCATGGGGCTCGCGTTCCTGCCGCCCGCTCTCGTCCCGGCCGGGGACGGGCGCCCGGCCCGGCTGGGCGTCCTCGCCGCGCTGGTGGCGGCGGTGGTCGGGCTGGCCGTCGGCAGCGCGGTGGTCTACCCCTTCGAGATGGACACGGTCGTCGCGCTGTCGGGCGACCGGCTGGTCGCGACCCACTACGGCCTCTACAACACCGTGTCGGGGCTGGGCATCACGCTCGGCAATCTGGCGATCGGGGCGCTGTGGGATGTCGCGGGACGTCATGACGCACGGTGGCTGCCCTGGGTCGTGCTGAGCGGTACGGGTCTGGCCTGCGCGGTCGGGGTGTTCGCGCTGGCCCGTTCCGGACGCCTGGAGGCCCCCGTAGCAAGGCCGGTGCCCGCCTGAACGACGGCCAGCCGGCGCCCGCCCGGCGGTGCGACGTGCGCCCGCCCGGCCGTCCGACCGGCGCCGGACCGGCCGCACGCCCTGGCGCCGGTCGCGGCGCTAGGATCATCCGCCGGGATGGAAATAACATGGTGGGGTTTTGCCGCGCTCGCGGCGGCGGCGGCGCTGGTCGGCTTCTCGAAGACCGCGGTCAGCGGCGCCAATACGGTCAGTCTGGCCGTGTTCGCGGCCGTATTGCCGGCGCGCGGGTCGACGGGTGTGCTGCTGCCTCTGCTGATCATCGGGGACGTGCTCGCCGTACTGGCGTACCGGCGGCACGCCCACTGGCCGACCCTGTGGCGGCTCTTCCCCGCCGTCGCCGCGGGCGTCGTGGCGGGCGCCGTCTTTCTGCTCGTGGCCGATGACGCCGCCGTCCGTACGTCGATCGGCGCGATTCTGCTGCTGATGGCCGGGGTCACGATGTGGCGGCGGCGCGACGCCGGGGAGGGCGCGAAGGAGAGCGGGACGACGGAGAGCGGGACGACGGAGAGCGCGACAGGCCGGAGCCGCGCGCCGAACGGCCCTGACGGCACAGCTTCGTTCGGCGGGCGGCTCATGGCACGTTCGTACGGTGTGGTCAGCGGCTTCACCACCATGGTCGCCAACGCGGGTGGTCCGGTCATGTCGCTCTACCTGCTCTCCGCGGGCTTTCGGAAGCTGGGCTTCCTGGGCACCTCGGCGTGGTTCTTCCTCATCGTCAACACGTCCAAGGTGCCGCTCAGCGTGGGGCTCGGTCTGATCGACAAACGGTCCCTGCTGCTGGACGCCGCCCTGGTGCTGTTCGTCGTCCCCGGCGCCCTCCTCGGCAGGGCGTGCGTGAACCGGATCGACCAACGTCTCTTCGAACGGCTGGTGATCGCGGCGACCGTCCTCGGCGGGCTTCAACTGCTGCTGCGCTGAGCCGCCGGCCGGGCCACCGGGGCCCATGGGTGATACGGCTCGCACCAGTTCGGGGCGTGGCCTGGCAGAGTAGGGGCAAAAGGCAGTCGTAACAAGGGTTCTGATGAGGGTGGAGTGAGCAGTGTGAGCGGTGCGAGTGGCGTGTGGCAGCAGGACAGGATGGACTCACAGACAGTGGCCGGAGGTCCGTGCTGGGTGACCCTGCTCTCACCCGAGCTTTCCGCCTCGCAATCCTTCTACGGTGGCGTACTGGGCTGGACCTACCGGCCCGCCGGACTGGGGGACGACTTCCGGGTGGCGCTCTCCGAGGGGATGCCCGTCGCGGGGATCGGGGCGCCGGCGGCGTCGTCGGGCGTCGCCGCCGCGTGGACACCGTACTTCGCGGTCGCCGATGTGGACGAGGCCGCGGCGCGGATCAGGGAGCGTGGCGCCACCGTGGCGGTGGGGCCGCTGGCGTTCCACTCCGGCCGAGCGGCGCTCGCCACCGACCCGGACGGCGCGGCGTTCGGCATCTGGGAGGGCGCCGTACGCTCGGACTGGACCGTGGGACGCGGGAGCGCGCCGGCCTGGCTGGAGCTGCGGACGCGGGACACCACCGACGCCGCCCGCTTCTACAGCCAGGTCCTCGGCTGGGCGCCCGAGGCCGAGAGCGGGTTCACCCTCGTACACGAAGCCGATCACGCGGTACTCCGGCAGGACGAGCATGTGGTGGCCAAGATCCGAGGCGGCGCCGTGCAGGCCATGCCGGATCCCCGGCTGCGGCCGCGCTGGCACGTCTACTTCCGGGTGCCGGAGGTGCCCGGCTCCGTCGCGGCGGCGCTGAGCGGCGGGGGCGCGCTGGTCTCGGGCCCGGACGTCTCGCCGGCCGCGCGGGAGGCCACGCTGCGCGATCCGGACGGCGCGCTGTTCACCGTCACGTCGGACTGAACGGACCCCGGGCCTCGGACCGCAGACCCCCGGACTGAACAGCCCGAACCTATCCCGGTGACGCGTCTCACCTGCGGTTTTCTTGGCGAAGCGGGCATATCAACCTGTTTCCGTCCGGCTGCATCCCGCTCGATCCGGCTCCAGCGGATGCGGTGCAGTGTTCGCTGCACCGCGTCCGCTGTGACGCAAACCCGATTGGCTCGGCCTGTGGGCCGGCGACGGCGGCGAAGGCGCGAAACATTGGCTGCGGTGCTGTCGGAGCCGAAGAACAGGGGCGTCGAAGACGTCCTCATGCTGGTCTGTGATGGGCTGAAGAGGCTGCCCGACGCGGCGGGTGAGGTCTGACCTCGTACCGTTATGCAAACATGTGTGGTTCACCTGTTGTGGGCGTCGTTCCGATACGCGGCCTGGCAGGACTGGGACAAGATCGCGAAGGCGTTGAAGCCGGTCTGCACCGCGCCGAGCGAGAACGCGGCCACGACAAGCTTCCCGGAGTTCGCCGCGGTCTGGGGGAAGAAGTATCCGGCGATCGTCCGTCTGCGGGAGCCCAGTTGGACGAAATTCACGCCTTTCCTCCAGTTTGTGCGGAAATACGCCGGATTATGTCACGACCAACAGCATCGAGAATGGCAACGCCCGCATCCGCAAGTCCGTCCGTTCCCGCGGGCACTTCCCTCGAAGCAGGCCGCCCTCAAGTGAGCTTCGACCCCACCGGCGCCGGCCGCGAACGCTGGACCATGCGCTGGAAGAGCGCGATGAACGCCTTCGACATCGCCTTCGACGGTCGCCTCACCACAGGCCAACTCCAGCCACGCCAAGCCCAGTTACGCCTTTACTGGACAGACCCGCTTAACGCATTCACCTAAAGTACAGTTGAGAATGCTCACGACCTTGAAGAGGTCGCGCAGTGGCATGAGAGGCCCTGGGCAGGAGCCGACATGTGGAACGGATTCGTCGCTGAACCTGAGGTGTTGCGGGCAGCAGGAGCGCGGGCGCATCAGGTGACCGATGAGCTGCGTGCGTTTGATTCACACTCCATCACGATGGCCTCGGCCGATGTGGGGCACGATGGCCTCGCGCGGACAATCGACACCTTCACCACGCAGTGGCAGGCCAGTGTGGATGGCTTCGTCGAGGAAGGCCATGGTAAGGGAGACAAACTTATCAGCTGCGCGGCGGAGTACGAGGCAGTGGATCAGGCCAATGCCAGTGCAATCGGCGCTATTCTCGCGATTCTGACGGACCAGAATGGCTGAACTGGGGCAGACATCCGATCCGAGAGAACTGGTTCCCGGTAGTCCCGAGCAGTTACAGACCGCTGCCCAACATTGGCACGAACTCGCTGAGATCCTTGACTCGACCGGGAAAGACTTGTCCGGTCTGGACGTCGGGCCGTGGCAGGGACCGGCTGCGCGGGCGTTCAGCGCTGCGCAGACCGAGGACTCGCCGCGATGGAGCAAAGCCGGCGAGACACTGCGCACGTCTGGTGCGGCGCTCTCCCGCTACGCGGGCACCCTGGAATGGGGGCAGCGCAATGCGGCCGAGGCGGCGCGACTTTGGCAGCAGGCGGACGGTTCCGCGGCGGGACAGCAGGCGGCGACCGAACTGCTGGACCGGACGCGGTAGCAGGTCAGACAAGCCGGTGACGACACCGGGCTCGGTTTCGAGTCGGCCAGCGCGCCCGCCGGCTTCCCAGCGGTTACCAGTCCCGTAGGGACTGGTAACAAGTGGGACGACCTGGAAGGCTCGCATCCCAACCCGTCCGATGTCCACGAGGAGTGGAAAGGCCGGAACCACACACTCGACGGTCACGCGCCGGACAGCAGGACACCGAACAAGAACACCTTCCCCAACAAAGAGCCATGGACCGACGACGACAAACTCATGCACAACGTCGAGGATGTGGCCAAGAACCCCGATCAGCCCCCGGTCGAACAGGACGACGCCGACGGCGGCACGTCGTGGAAGGTTACCGGCACCAGGGACGGGGTCACCATGGAGGTCATCGTTGAGGAGGACGGCCGGATCAGGACCGCCTATCCGGTAGCAGGCGAGGGTGTACGCCATAACGACGAGAACGGCGAACCGCAGCCGCTCGATCCGAGGGACGAGGAGCGGCGGAAAGAGGCCGAGCACGACGCGGAGCAGGCGAAACAAGCCGAGCAGGAAGCCGAGGGCCGCGCGCGGGAGGCGGCGGAGGAGGCGGACGAGGCCCGTCGCGACGGTGACGAGCATGCCGCGCGGGATGCCGAACGGGAGCGGCAAGATGCCGAGCGAGAACGCGAGGAAGCGCTGGTTCGCAAGGATAGGGACGCACAGGAACCTGCCGGTGGCGGAGGCGAACCCGCCGGAGGGGAACCTGCCGGAGGGGGAGGCGAACCCGCCGATGCCTGACCAGCCCACGCGGCCGGCGGCCGGGAACGAAGGAGGGCCAACGTGGTAACCAACTCAGCGATAAACACAGCGAAATCCCTGGTGGACAGCTTGGCCGAACGGCTGCCGGAAGGCCGGGCCGAACAGTTCGGCGTGTTCATCGCGGTCGGCGAGCTGGAGGAACTGGCCTACGGCCTGATCGGTACGCTGCGCAAGTACGGCATCGCGGTCACGCCTGCCGAGCATGACCTACTGCGCGCGCTGCTCTACTCCTTCGACCTGCCGATGCCCAACTATCCTTTGCTGAGCAAACGCGATCAGTATCTCGCCGAGTTGGCCGTCCGTGACGGACCGGCCTCGGCAGGATAAGACTCGGGGGGCCAGGCTCGGACGAAAAGGGCTGGACGTCCAAGCCTGGCGATCTCTGAGCCTGGATCCACCGGTTGATATCTGCGGGGCAGGAGGTCCGAAACGAAGAGATGCCTTGTGACCTGCGAAGGTGGGACTTCTCAGGGCTCCATCCGGCAAGTAAAGCAAGGCATCTCTCACGTGCGATCTTCCCAGGTCCCCGGGGGTGTCTCCGCCGTTCTACGACCTGACGCTTCGACAAGCGCGGCCCCATCTTCCACGGCACCGTCACCATCGCCTCGATCCGACTCCGGCTCATGATCTCCGCCGTATCTAGTCGCCGGTCGTGCCGTCGAGCATCTCGCGCAGGATGTCCAGGTGGCCGTTGTGGCGGGCTGTCTCCTCGGTGAGGTGGAGGAGGATCCAGCGCAGGTCGACGTGGAGGCCGTTGCGGACGGGGCGCTGGGCCTGGTCGTCCAGGCCGTTTCCGGCGACCAGTTCGCGGTAGCGGGCGCTCTGTTCGGCGTATTCGTCGAGCAACTGCGTGAGTGGGAAGTCGACGGCGATACGCATCTCGCGGTCGGGGTCCTCCTCGGTCCAGGGGCCCCGGTCCTCCTCGCCGAGGAAGACCACCTGGAACCAGTGGTACTCGACCCAGCGGAGGTGGTTGATCACTCCGCTCATGGTCATCAGCGGTGAGTCGGGCAGGAGCGCCTTGCGTGCGTTCTCTGCGGAGACGCCCTGGCACTTGGCGCGGGCGGTGTCACGTGCGTAGTCGAGAAACGTGGTGAGCTGAGTGCGCTCGTCCCACGCGGGAGGTGTGTCGTCGATTCTGGTCATCACGCGAAGCCTCCCCGATCACCACGACCGATGTCGAGGTATTTAACGGGACAGCCCTTAGAGGATGTCTCACGTGGTGAGTTGATGGCGAGGCATGATGTTGTCCCGTGAGGGTTGATCTGTCGCGTCGGCTGGTTCCGGATGAACTGTGGGAGCTGGCAGCTCCGTTGTTGCCAAGGTTCACGTCCCGTCCGCAGGGCGGTGGTACGGCTCCGGTGGACGAGCGGGCGGTGTTCACGGCCGTGGTGTACGTGCTGACGAGCGGGTGCGCCTGGCGGTATCTGCCGGAGTCGTTCGGCGTCTCGCCGGCCACCGCGCACCGCCGGTTCACCGTGTGGACCGAGGCCGGGTTGTGGCGCAGGCTGCACCGGACGGTGCTGGACGAACTCGGCGCCAGGGGTGAGCTGGACTGGTCGTCCGCGATCGTCGATGCCGCGTCGGTGCGGGCCTCGCCGCAGCCCTCACCTGCTACAAGAGACTCGCGAAGCTCACCACGTGAGACATTCTCTTAGCTCCTTGTCTGGCGGGTCAATACACCTAGTGAGCCAGAGGTCCCGTCCCGATGAGCAGATTCGTGTCCGGGGCCTCCAGCCACCGGACGATCGAGGCGCTGCTGGGTGCTAGGCCGGCACCTGGATGGCCGTGCCCTACACCGAGGCAGGCCGGCCGGGGCGTCCGCTCGGGCCACGGAGAGGCTTCGATCAGGCCACTCCACCGGGCCGCCGGGCCGCGAGGGACGAGTACGGCGCCGGTACGCAGGGAAGAGCAGGGCGGGGCCAAGGGGCTGCCCGTATTGGTGGAGGGGCCGGTAGGTCTGCTCTACCACACCGCCGTCGGTTCAGGACCACCGTCGAAGGTGATTCCACAACGGCGCCGGCGCGGCAGGTTCGGGTGCTGACGCCACAGGTCGGCGGCGAGAACCGGGCGGGGCCCGCTACGGCGAGCCACGCCGAGAGTTGCTCGCTCTCGCCCTACGGCGCGGTGCGAGTCTCCATCGGGCGCTCCAAGTGGCCGACCTCCGTAGCACGCATGGTGTGCGGGTCATCACGTAGTACAGCGAAGCTTGTGAAGTCTGACCAGGCCCTTTCACCGGAAGCCTGGTCGCCCTCTATCTGCTGTTTGGCTGCCCTGTGGCCTGCCCTTTCCCTCCGACGAGCGGTTTTCCCGGAACCAACGGCCCGCCAGCCGTAGCCGGCGGGCCCGTTCATGCGCCGTCGGACGGGCGGCCCAGTGCCCAGCCCGCGACGTCGGCGAGTCTGCCGCGCCATACCGGCAGCTCCACCCCGGAGGTGACGCCTCCCGCGGGCAGCGTCGCCTTGCGCAGATGGATCCAGCGCGGAAGATGACGCTGCCCCTCCTCGCCGAGCAGTTCGCCGACCGTCTCGTCCACGGTCTCCGGGAGCCTGGCGAGCAGATCCGCGCCCACGCTCCTGACCTGGTGCAGGGAGGCGGCCCAGTCGGCCTTCCACTCCTCGCGGGTGATCAGATCCCCGTACACCACTCCCCCGGGCACGTTCAGGGTGATCGGCAGCGAGGACCCGGGGTCCTCCTCCAGCAGCCGTATCAGCATCTGGAGCTGGAGGTCGAGGACCGGTTCTGTGGTGGACGGCGTCAAGTTCGTCATGATGAGGCACTGCCCCCGGATCGCCGTACGACTCCCGGGGAGCCTGCTGAGCTAACGTGACCCCTATGACGGACCGGGCAAAAGCCACCATTCCCCCCTCGCTCTTCTCGCCCATCCCGCCCTCCTCCCCCGTCGTGGCCCCGGCGACCCCGGCGACCCCGGCGAGGTGACGCGATGCGCGTCTTCCTGGCGGGAGCGACCGGAGTCATCGGCAGCCGGCTGCTGCCTCTGCTGCTCGCCGAGGGGCATCAGGTCACGGCCCTGACCCGGCGGACCACGGACGCCGAAGGGCTGCGTTCCCTGGGCGCGGAGCCGGCGGTGGCCGACGCGTACGACGCCGAGTCACTCACCCGGGCGCTCAGGAACGCGGCACCCGAGGTCGTCATCCACCAGCTCACCGACCTCGGCGGCGCGAGCGCCGAGGCCAACGCGCACATGCGCAGGACCGGCACCCGCAATCTGACGGACGCGGCGGTGGAGGCCGGGGTGCGCCGGATCGTGGCGCAGAGCGTGGCCTGGGCGTACCAGGGCGGGGACATTCCCGCCACGGAGCCGACCCCGCTGGATCTGGAGGCGGACCTGCCCCGGGCGACGACCGTACGGGGGGTGGCCGCGCTGGAGGCGACCGTACGGGAGGCTCCGGAGTGGGTGGTGCTGCGGTACGGCGTGCTCTACGGCCCCGGCACGTGGTACGCGCCCGGCGGCCTCATGGCCGAGCGGGCCCTGGCGGGCGAACTGGCCACGGACGGGGACATCTGCAGCTTCCTGCGGGTCGAGGACGCCGCCGCGGCGGCGCTCGCGGCACTGGATTGGCCCTCGGGGCCGGTGAACATCTGCGACGACGAGCCGGCCACGGGCCATGCGTGGATCCCGGTGTTCTGCGCCGCCGTGGGCGCGCCCGCGCCGCCGCGCTCCCCCGGCCCGGAGCGTCATGACTGGGCGCGCGGCGCGGACAACCGCTATGCGCGCGAGGAGCTGGGCTGGAGCCCCCGCCACAGGTCCTGGCGGGACGGATTCACCGGGAGCCTGCTCTGAGCCTTCCGCACACCCGCCGCCCGCCGCCTTCCGCACACCCGCCGCGCCCGCACACCACGCCGGTCCGCCACCCGTCCGTACCTGCGACCCGGGCACCCGTCGTCCGGTCAGGCCGCCCGTACCGGCGGCACGCCCTCGACCTCGAAGACCACGTGGTCCTCGTAACACCACCACCAGCCCTCGCCGGGCTCGTAGGAGCGGATCAGCGGATGTCCGGACGCGTCGTGGTGCGCGGTCGCGTGCTGATTCTTGGACGAGTCGCAGCAGCCGATGTGCCCGCATCCCTGGCACTCGCGCAGATGCACCCAGCTGTCGCCGAGGGCGACGCACTCCGGACAGGTGTCCGCACTGTCCGCGCTCACCGGCTGGACCTCCGCGAGATGACCGCAGATCATCCCGCTCGTCCGCTCTTCGTCGTTCGCCATGTCGCTGCCGCCCGTCCGACCACACAGGTCACTCACGTCAGTCGCCTTTCCACCGTACGGCCGGTCTCGCGCACCCGCCAGCAGGGAGCCGTCAGGACGCGCCCCGAGCGCGTCCTGACCGTCATCCGACACGGCGGCAGCCCGGACATCCGGTGCCCGGCCGGCGCCGTTTCCGGAGGTCCGACGGGGTCACAGTCGCCGCACGGAAGATTTCCGCAGCCGACGGCGCGGGGGCCGTTCAGGTCTGTGCGGTGCGGTGGCGCTCGGGTGTGAGGAGGTAGGTGATGGCCATGTCGCTGAGCTCGTCGGCGTACCGGCGCCTGGCCGCCTCTCCCGTAACAGGGTCGGGGCGCACGGAGTTGTGGAAGCAGGCGCCGAGGATGGCGCGGGCCGCGGTGTCCAGCGCCGCCTCGGGTCGGGAGCGCCGGATCTGGTCGGTGTAGGGGGCTGCCGCTTCGAGCAGGAGGCGGTGGATTTCGGTGATGGTGCGGGCGCCGCGGTCCAGGGATGTGGTTCTCCGGACACGCAGCAGCTCGGGGAAGAGGCGGTTGCTGTCGGCGAAGGACTGCAACAGGGCTTGCGCGTAGGCGTCCACGACGCCGGAGAGCGACGGCTCGGCGCTGCGCAGTCGCTCGGCCACGTACTCCTCGCGCCGCTCCAGCATCCGCTCGGTCAGGGCGGTGATCAGCTGTTCTTTGTCTTCGAAGCGGCGGTAGATCGTGCCGACCGAGACGCCGGCGTGCGCGGCGACGCCGGTGATCGTCATCTCCTCCAGGCCGGACGAGGAGGCGATGTCCTCGGCCGCCTGGAGTACGCGGGCCAGCGTCGCGGCGCTGCGCGCCTGCCGGGGCTCCCGGTAGGGCGCTGGGCGGTCCGGCTCCTCGGTCATGTCCTGCATGGTATCTGCGGTGGTCCGGGCAGGTCCTTTTGACAAGTGGTGTACCCCTCTGCGTACCCTCATGATGTGAACGTGAATTCACATTCGCATTCTATGGAGGTTCGACCATGAGCGACAACCGGACAGCCCCGCCCGTGACCGTGACGCTTGAGTCAGGGCCCACCGGTGCCGGGAGCATCGACGACTTCGAGCTGTTCTACGCCCGCCGCGCCCTGGACCGCTTCAGGAAGCGGCTGGGACGTCAGGGCCTGCTCGACCTCCTGGCAGCGGACATCGAAGAGGGCAACGCTTTCCTGCGCGAGAGCGCTCGCACCTCCGACGGCCGCTTCACGGCAGGCACGACGGTGCTCACGACGCGGGGCCTCACCTCGGCCGCGTTTCTGGCCTGGATGGACAGAGCCTTCGCCGGTGACGAGAACGCGCTCCTCGCGGCGCACCCCGAGCACTACGCGATGGGCACCGACGCCGTCGGCGCGCGCGTGGTGGAGAACATCGGCCCCCACGTCTGCTCCTTCTCCATGGGCGGCTGGGGAACGGACGCGATGGCCTGGGCGGCGGACGCGGCCGAACTCCTCCCGGAGTCGGAGTTTCCGCGCAAGATGTCGTCGAACCTCTTCCTGGCCGACGGCACGGTCGTCGGGCGGTCGCTGATCCAGTTCGGTGACACCGCCGACGGCTTCACGGCGCACCTGACGGTTTACTTCCCCGTCACGTGCCCGGACGACGTCATGGAACACCACCTGCGGCACTACGCCGTCGAGTTCAGGAACTGGATCGTCGCCGCGGCGGCGGCCCGCGCCTGAGGTCTTCGGCCGGACGCCGGGCAGCTTCGACACCAGCGAGCCACGCGGCCCGACGTCCGGCCGGCAGCCACATGAGTGCCGACCCATCAGGGCGGCACGGGCCGGCCGCTTCGACGTGCGCGGGCTCGGGCCCGTCCGGCCTTCTCTCTCCCCCACTCGGCCCCCCACTCCGCCGGCAAGGGGGCTCCGCCCTTTCCGAGCACGGTATGCAGCACAGAAAGACTCACCGATGTCCAAGCACTCCACGCTGCCCGGTACGGGACGCAAGCTGGCCCTGGTCGTCCTCGGCCTGGCCGCCCTGATCACGACGATGCTGTGCGCTTTCGCGCTGCCCTCGCTCCACAGCGGCCCCCACCACATCCCGATCGGCGTCAGCGGGACCCCGCAGACCACCCACGCTCTCCGGGAGAACCTTGACGGGGACGCGTGGGACGTCCGGGTCTACGAGACCCCCGACGCCGTCCGGTCCGCGGTCAAGGACCGTGAGATAGCGGGCGGCCTCGCGGTCACCGATCACGGCGTCGCCGTCTACACCGCCACCGCGGGCGGCCCCTCCGCCACCAGTGCCCTGACCGAACTGGGCGACAGCGTCGCCGCACAGCACGCGATGAAGGCGTCCGTCCACGACCTGGTGGCCTTCACCAAGGACGACCCCCGCGGCACCGGGCTGACCTCCGCACTCCTGCCCATGATCTTCGGCGGAATCTTCACCGCCCTGATTCTCAGCGGTGTCTTCCCCGGCCACCACGGGCTGCGGACCCGCCTGGCGGGAGCCCTGCTCTTCTCCATCGTGGCGGGCACCGCTGTCGCCGCCGTTCTCCAGTTCGCCACCCACTCGGTCGACGGCGACTACTGGCTCACCGCCCTCGGAGTCATCCTCGCCATGGCCGCCATGTCCACCACCCTCCTGGGCCTCCAAGCCTTCCTCGGCACGGCCGGCTTCGCCCTCGGTGGCGCGCTGATGATGCTCCTGGGCAACCCCCTCTCGGGCCTCGCCACCGGCCCCCACTGGCTCCCCACCGGCTGGGCCACCCTCGGCCAATTCCTCCCTCCGGGCGCCTCCGGCAGCCTCCTGCGCGCCAACGCCTTCTTCGCCGGCGCCGGCGCCGGCCTGCCCGCCCTCGTCCTCACCGCCTGGGTCGCCATCGGTGTCGCCTTCGCCCTCCTCGCCGACCGGCGCGGCAAGCGCGCCGCCGCGACCCACCCCCGGACCCCCGCCGTCTGAGCGGTATCACCGGGGGCTCCCTTCCCCCTGGCTCAGGGCCGGTACACGGCGCCCGGCTCGGGAACGCCCGGGGCCAGCAGCTGGGGCACCGTGACGAAGGTGTAGCCGCGCTTCTTGAGCTCGTCGATGATCCTCGGGACGGCGGGCACGGTCCCCGCGTAGATGTCGTGCAGCAGGATGATGCCGTCCCGGTCCGCCGCGTCGAGGATGCGGCGTTCGATGAGGGCCGGGTCCGTCGTCGCGTAGTCCTTGGCGGTGGCGCTCCAGAGGATCTGCGCGAGGCCGAGGTCGCGGCTGACCTCCGAGACCTGGTCGTCGGTGCGGCCCTGCGGTGGACGCATCACCGTGGGGACGTCGCCGGTTATCTCCTGTATGGCGTCCTGCGTACGGGAGAGCTCTTCGCGTATGCCGTCGGCGTCCAGGTCCGTCAGCCGCTTGTGGGTCCAGGTGTGGTTGCCCACTTCATGACCCTCGCGGGCCATCCGGCTGACGATGTCGGGGTGCTTGAGGACGTGGTTCCTGCCGAGCAGGAAGAAGGTCGCGGGCACCTTCTTCTCCTTGAGTATGTCCAGGAGGCGGGGCGTGTCCTTGCCCGGCCCCGCGTCGAAGGTGAGCGCTATGCAGCGCGCCTGACGGCAGTCCACCGAGCCGGTCCTGGCCTCCGGCTTCCCGCTCTTCCCGTCGCCGTCCAGGTCGGTGCGGCTTCTCGCGTCCGCGGGGGTGAGGGGGTCGGCCGAACAGCCGGTCAGCGCCAGGGACAGCGTCGCGACCACCGCCAGGGCGGCGGCGATCCGCGCTCCGAGAGCGGTTTTCTTCCCTGGCATCCCCGACATGATCCATTCCCTCTTCCGTTGTACGCCGGCCCGGACGGCGCCGCGCGTGCGAACTATACACACGGCGTATACACGGAGTGCATAGTGAGCCTGCTCGGGACGGCCCGTACGTGTATGCGATCTGTACGGAATTAAACACGGTCCGTACGGACTCCCGTCACCCGCGCGCCATCCGGTCCCCCAAGCATCTGAGCCGCTGAGCATGACAGGTACCGGCGAGGAGCAGGAATGGGCCACGGCCATCACCACCCGCACGACCACCCGCACGACCACTCCCACGGCCCGGCGGCCGACGCGGGCCCGCTGCCCGCGGCGCTCGACGTGAGCGTGCCGGACAGTGAGCTGTCGCCCAGCCAGCTGTCCCGGCGGTCCATGCTGCGCCGCGCGGGCCTTCTCGGCGCCGGCCTCGCCGGAGCCGGCGTACTCGGTGGCGCCACGACCGCCGCCGCGCACTCCCAGGGTCACGGCCACGACCACGGCCACACCGGTCAGGGCGGGGGCAAGGGCTACCTCTGGCTGGCCGGCGACCATCACATCCACACCCAGTACAGCAGCGACGGCAAGTACCGGGTCATGGACCAGGTGCGCCAGGGCACGCGGCACGGCCTGGACTGGATGGTCATCACCGACCACGGCAGCGAGGCGCACGCCAAGATCGGCGTCGACAAGGTCAACCCCGACATCAAGGAAGCCCGCTCCACGTACAAGGACGCGCTGGTCTTCCAGGGCCTGGAGTGGAACATCCCGGGCGCCGAGCACGCCACCGTCTTCGTCCACCCCGGGCGCAACGAGGTGGAGGTGCTGAAGAAGTTCGAGAACGACTACGACGGCAGCCTGCACCCGAACACGTCCAATGCCGTCAACGAGGCGCTGGCCGTCTCCGGTCTGCGCTTCCTGGCCGACCAGGTGCACCGCCGCAAGGTCGACGACATCGTGATGCTCGCCAACCACCCGGCGCGCAACGGCATCGACTCGCCCCACGAGATCCGCGCCTGGCGTGACGCCACCTCGGCCGACCACCCGATCGCCATCGGCATGGAGGGCGCGCCCGGGCACCAGGCCGCCAGCCTGCCCAGCCCCGGCGGCAGCGGCCGTGGCCGCGGCTACTACGAGAACGCGCCCAGCGCCAACTCCTTCGCCCCCTACCCGCCGGAGAGCTACCGCACCTGGGGCGGCTTCGACTGGATGACCTCGACGGTCGGCGGTCTGTGGGACAGCCTGCTGGCCGAGGGCAAGCCGTGGTGGATCACGGCCAACTCCGACTCGCACAGCGTGTACGCCGAGCCCTCGGTGTACGGCCCGAACGACAACTTCAACGGCAACGGCAAGCACGCCGACCCCGTGTACGGCAAGGGACTCGACCTCACGCAGGGTGACTTCTGGCCGGGCCACTACAGCCGTACGCACGTCGGCGCCGAGCGCTTCTCGTACGCGGCGGTCATGGACGCCATGCGTGCCGGCCGGATCTGGGTCGACCACGGCGGCCTGATCAGCGGCCTCGACGCCCGGCTCCAGGGCGGCGGACGCTGGGCGACCCTCGGCGGCGCGCTGCACGTCAAGCGCGGCACGGAGGTCGAGCTGAGCATCGACATCGCGCTGGCCAACGGGGCGAACTGGGCGCAGTTCATCCCCACGCTGGCCCGCGTCGACGTCATCCAGGGCCAGGTCACGGGCACGGCCCGGGACAAGGACACCTTCAGCGCCCCGACCGCCAGGGTCGCCAAGTCCTTCGAGGTCAACAAGTCGAAGGGCACCGTCAAGCTGACGTACAAGCTCGGCAAGGTCTCCGGCCCGCTGTACGTCCGGCTGCGCGGGACCGACGGCAACCGCAGCGCCGTCGGCCTGGGCGGCGCCAAGGTCGACCCCGTGGGCCCCGCGATGGACGTGATCGGCGACGCCGATCCGTGGAAGGACCTCTGGTTCTATTCGAACCCGATCTGGGTTCTGCCGTCGTGACCGCCTGACCGCCTGACCGCTTGCGGCCTGACCCGGTGACCGGTGTCGGCGCGGGGACCGCCTTCCCGCCCCGGCGCCGGTCGTCGGCGTTCCGCCCCCTGCGACGGGAGGGCGGGACGGGGCGGGGAACATTCGATGGTGTCCACCCGTTGAACAGATCGAGGGTGTGGATGGAACAGTGTCCCCGGGCCCCACAAAAGAATCGCCCGCAGGGAAGATCGTTCGGCTGAAGCCCTGCGGAGCCTATCGCCGCGAGGCGACCGCCATCCGCACCCTCCTCTGTTCGGCCCCGATCGGCGTCCCCCCGCCCGGTCGGGGCCTCCTCCCGTCCTGGCGCCCCTACGGGCGCCTACTCCCGTACGGGCCTCACGCCAGGGTCAGCCAGACACAGGCGTCCACCGGCAGCAGCACGCCGTCGTCCGTACGGTCCAGCGGCGCGCTGCTCAGCAGGACGCTCGCCCCCGGGGGCAGGGCGAGCGGGGACCCACCCGCGTTGACCAGGCACCGGAAGCCCCCGGGCCGGTCGAAGCAGAGCGTTCCCGGGCCGGTCTCCACCCAGGTCAGTGTCTCCGGGAGGGGTGTCAGCCGCTCACGGCGCAGGGCCAGTGCCGTCCGGTAGAGCGTGAGGAACGACCCGGGGTCGTTCTCCTGCGCCTGCGCCGTCAGCCCGGCCCAGTCGGCCGGCTGCGGCAGCCAGGGCGCTGTCGTGGTGTCGGCGGGCGAGAAGCCCAGCGAGCCGGTGCCGTTCCCCCACGGGAGCGGGACGCGGCAGCCGTCCCGGCCCCGGTCGGTTCCGCCGGAGCGGACGAAGGTCGGGTCCTGGAGCAGGTGGTCGGGGAGGTCCCGCACCTCGGGCAGGCCCAGCTCGTCGCCCTGGTAGACGTACACCCCGCCGGGCAGCGCCATGGTCAGCAGTGCGGCGGCCCGGGCCCGGCGGCGTCCGAGGGCACGGTCGCTCGGGTCGGCGAGCCGCTTGTCGCCCATGTCGAACGAGGTGTCCTCGCGGCCGTAGCGGGTGACGTGGCGGATCGTGTCGTGATTGGAGAGCACCCAGGTGGGGGGCGCTCCGACCGGGCCGTGGGCGGCCAGGGTCGAGTCGACGACCGCCCGCAGCGCGGTGGCGTCCCACGCGCAGCACAGGAAATCGAAGTTGAACGCCGAGTGCAGTTCGTCGGGGCGCAGGTAGCGGGCGAACTGTTCGGCCGTGGGCAGCCAGACCTCGCCGACGAAGATCCGGTCCCCGTCGTAGCCGTCGAGGATCTTGCGCCAGGAGCGGTAGATGTCGTGGACGTCGTCGCAGTCCTGGTAGGGCAGGTCGGTGTGGTCGGGGCGCGGGCCGACATCGGGCAGGCCGGGCTTCTTGGTGAGGCCGTGGGCGACGTCGATCCGGAAGCCGTCGACACCCCGGCGCAGCCAGAAGTGCAGAATGTCCTCGAACTCGGCGCGGACCTCGGGGTGTTCCCAGTTCAGGTCGGGCTGCTCGGGGGCGAACATGTGCAGGTACCAGGGGCCCGGTGTGCCGTCCGCCTCGGTGATCCGGGTCCAGGCGGGGCCGCCGAAGTAGGAGTGCCAGTCGTTGGGCGGTTCGTTGCCGTCCTCGCCCCGGCCGGGGACGAACCAGAAGCGTTCGCGCGCCGCCGAGCCGGGTCCTGCCGCCAGCGCCTCCTGGAACCAGACGTGCTGGTCGGAGCAGTGGTTCGGGACGAGGTCGACGAGGACGCGCAGGCCGTGGCCGTGCGCCTCCCCGATGAGCCGCTCGGCCTCGGCGAGCGTGCCGAAGAGCGGGTCGATGTCCCGGTAGTCGGCCACGTCGTAGCCGCCGTCGGCCATCGGGGAGGTGTTCCAGGGGGTGAACCACAGGGCGTCGACGCCCAGGTCCCGCAGGTAGGGCAGCCGGTCCCGGACGCCGGCCAGATCGCCCACGCCGTCGCCGTTGCCGTCCGCGAAGCTGCGTACGTAGATCTGATAGATCGCGGCATGCCGCCACCAGTGGTTCACAGGAACTCCTTGTCCGAATGGGGTGGTGCGGGCCCGTCCGTGCGGGCCCGCACCGGGTGCCGCGAGAGGCGGCGGGGGTGGTGGCTACCAGCCGCTGTTGCCGGAGCCGCGCGTGATGGTGAAGCCGCCGGTGCTGCTGAGGCCGCCGGAGGCCGTGCCGGTGACGGTGACGTTGGAGAAGTTGCCGGCGCCGGCGGAGATGACCTCGATGCCGTACGCGCCGGTGTTCTGGATCTTGATGTTCTTCAGCGTCAGGTTGCTGACGGTCTTCTGGTACGAGACGAGCACGCCGCTGTAGGTGGAGTCGATGATGTCGAGGTCCTGGACCAGGACCGGGGCGGTGATGTCGGAGGAGTCGGCGTAGATCCACAGGGCGCCGAACTTGCTCTGCCAGTTGGGCTCGAAGCCGCCCGTGCGCTGGAGCGTGTTGCGCTGCACGGAGGTGGTGCCGCTGAACGGTACGGGGGCGAAGCGGCTGCTGATCGCGATGCCCGCGGAAGCCGTGACCGTGTCGGAGAGGATGTTGTCCTCGGCGCGGTTGGCGTTGCCTCCGTAGATGCCGATCGTGTTGGCGAGCAGCGGGACCTGCACGGTGTTGAAGCGGAAGGCGCTGTTGGAGACCGCCTGGCCCTCGGAGAACATCGCGAGGGCGTCGTCACCGGTGTTGCGGATGCTGGAGTTCCACATCTCGGTGTTGGCGGTGCCCTTGTGGAGGTTGACGCCGTCGGCGAAGGTGTCGCGGATCCGCAGGCCGCTCACGTACAGGCCGTTGGTGGGCGCGTCGATCCAGAGGCCGACCTTGGTGTGCTCGATCCAGACGTCCTGGAAGGTCGACCCGTTGCCGAAGTTGCCCTCGATGCCCGCGTCGAAGTTGGCGTCGTCGCGGTAGGTGACGTCGCCGGCGATGGTCAGGTCCTGGACGGTGCTGGTGCCGCCCTGGCCGAAGAGGCCGCCCTTGCCGTTCGAGCCGCGCAGCGTGGTGGACCAGGCGCCGGCTCCGCGCAGGGCGACGCCGGTGAGGTTGACATGGCCGGAGATGTTGTACGTACCGGCGGGCAGCCACAGGCCCTTGCCCTGCGAGTTGACGTTCGACACGGCCGAGTTGAGCGCGGCGGTGTCGTCGCTGCCGTCGTTGGCGGTGACGCCCAGAGTGGTGGCGGAGACGAAGCCGGAGGAGGGCATGGCCTGGTCGGCGGCGACGGTCTCGGTCTCGACGAGGTCCAGTGTGTACGAGGCGGCGGTGTCGCCGGCGTCCTTCTGGAACTTCAGCACGGTACCGGCCGGGAAGCTGCCGATGAGCGAGCGCGTCTCGTCGAAGAAGTGGTGGCCCGATCCCTGGGAGGAGTCGTTGTTGTACGGGTAGGCGCCGTACACCCAGCTGTACGTCGAGGTCAGGGCGAGGTCGCGGACATGGGTGGAGCCCGCGTAGACGCTGAGTGTGGTGGCCGGCGTGTTGTCCGGCACCGAGTAGCGCAGGGTCACCGCGTTGGCGGGCTTGGTCAGGGTGAACTGCACGTACTGGCCGGTCTGCTTGAGGACGACGGCCTTGCGGCCCGAGGCCTCGGAGGCGACGGTGAGGTAGGTGCGGTCGGGACCGATGGTGGAGCCGTTGGTGGTGCCGCTCTCCGCCTCGTACGTGGTGTACGGGACGGTCGCGCCGCGCGTCGCGTTGGCGGTGGAGCCGGTGACCGAGACGCCGTCGAGCGCGAGGTTTCCGTTGTCGCCGGACTCGGTCCGCAGGGTCAGCGTGTTGAGCTGGGCGCGCAGCGGGGCGTCGGTGGAGGCGGACTTCCAGGCGCCGGAGGTACCGGGCAGCGAGAGCTGGCGGACCTTGGTGCCGTTGGCGGTGAGAGTGATGGTCGCGGCGCCGGAGTCGGGGGTGCGGTAGCGCACGACGACCGGGTAGGTCGCGGCGGACGGCGCGCTGACGGCGAGGACCGAGCGGGCGCCGGCGGTGGTGAAGCCGGTGAGGTAGCCGGTGCCGCCGTAGCCGCTGACGCTGGTCGCGACCGAGGGGCCGCCGGAGAAGTAACCGTTCTCGGCCTGGTGGGTCAGGGTGGGCGGCGGATCGGTGGTGCCGCCGCCTGCCGGTGTGGTGGCGACGATGTTGTCGAGGTTGACGTTGCCGCTGTCGGCGGTGGTGAAGGTCAGGGCGACGGTGTTGGCGCCCTGCTGGTAGGTCAGTGACTCGTCGTGGGTGGTCCAGGTGTCCCAGTTGGCGGTGGGCGGAAGGCTGATCTGCCGGAGCTTGGCGCCGCCCACGTAGAGGCTGAGAGTCATGGTGGCGGTGGTGCCGTTCGCGTACCGGATACGGATCGATCCGGCCCCGGCCGCCGCGGCCTGGACGGTGAACGAGGTGGAGGCGCTGCCCTTGTTGCCGTCGGTGTAGCCGCCGACGAAGCCGCTGCCGGTGTAGCCGGGGTGCTCGGTGGAGACGGCGGCGCCGCCGGAGAGCGCGGCGGACTCCGCCTCCAGGGTGGTGTCCGCGGCGGACGCGGATCCGGCGAACGGCCCGTACAGCAGCGCGCAGAGCAGGGACAGGATCAGGGCGGGTATCAGCCGGAGGGTGGGCGGTCGCGTGCGGAGTGCAGATGACACGACGGTGTGTCCTTCCGTGAGGGGGAACGGGACCGTGGGTGATGGGGCCGGCGCGGACGGGGGTCCGGTGCCGGGGCTCGGGGGGCGGAGCTCGGGGGGCGGGGCTCCGGTGGCGGGGCTCCGGTGGCGGGGAGGGCCGGGGCTCCGGGGCGGGAGCGCGGGCGTGGTCAGCCCTTGAGGCTGCCCGCCGTGAGTCCCGCGATGATGTTGCGCTGGAAGATCAGGAACAGCACGAGCAGCGGCACGCTGGCCATGACCATGCCCGCCAGCAGCTGGTTGGCCGGCATGTCCGTGGAGAGCCGGTTGAGCGCCACGGTGATGGGCTGCCTGGCCGGGTCCGGCAGGACGAGCATCGGCCAGAGGAAGTCCTTCCAGACTCCGACGACCGCGAAGATGGAGACCACGGCGAGGACCGGCCGCGAGAGCGGCAGGACGACGGAGACCAGGACGCGGAGGGTGCCCGCGCCGTCGATGCGCGCGGAGTCGAGGAGTTCGGCGGGGATCTGGTCGAAGAACCGCTTCAGGATGAAGATGTTGAAGGCGTTGGCGCAGGCCGGGAGCCAGACCGCCCAGGGCGTGTTGATCAGGTTGAGATGGACCAGCGGGACGTCGACCACGGTCAGGTAGGTGGGGACGAGCAGCGCCGAGACGGGCAGCATGAGGGTCGCGAGCATCATGCCGAGGACGACATTGCCGAGCACGGGGCGCAGCTTGGAGAGCGCGTAGGCGGCGGCGACGTCCACCACCAGCTGGAAGAGCCAGGCACCGGCCGCGAGCAGGAAGGTGTTGAGGAAGTACTGCCCCAGGCCGACGTTCGTCCACGCCTCGGCGTAGCTCTCCGGGTGCCAGGCGGCGGGGAGCAGGCTCGGGTTCGGGTCGGCCAGTTCGGCGGAGGACTTCAGCGCGCCGGTCGCCATCCAGTAGAGGGGGAAGACGAAGGCGAGGGTGAAGCCGGTCAGGGTCGCGGTGAGGACGAAACGATGCAGGAACCTGCCGGTGCGGCGGTTCATCTCGGTGGGAGCGATCAGGGTACGGACGGCGGTCTCGGTGGCTTCGGCTGCCATGGTGGTTTCCTCTCAGCCCTTGGTCCGGGTCAGGCGCAGGTAGACGCCCGCGAAGAGGCCCAGCACCACGAAGAGCAGCGTGGACATGGCGCTGGCCAGGCCGAAGTCGTTGTAGACGAACGCGTAGCGGTAGAGCAGCAGCAGGACGGTGACGGTGGCGTCGTCCGGGCCGCCGCCGGTGAGGACGAACGGTTCGACGAACACCTGCATCGTCCCGATGACCTGGAGCAGCAGCGTGATCATCAGGATGAAGCGCATCTGGGGGATGGTGATGTGCCACAGGCGCTGGCGGATCGACGCCCCGTCGAGCTCGGCCGCCTCGTACAGCTCGCCGGGGATACCGCCGAGTGCGGCCAGGTAGATGAGGGTGGTGGTGCCCATGTTGGCCCAGGTCGAGACGAGGACCAGGGAGACCATCGCCAGGTTCTCCGACTCCAGCCACTGCTGGGCGGGAAGGTGGAAGACCTCCAGCACCTGGTTGAAGAGCCCCGGTCCGGGATCGTAGAACCAGCGCCACAGCAGCATGGTGACGATCGGCGGCAGCATCACCGGGAGGTAGACGGTCATCCGCAGGTACGCCTTGCCGTGGCGCAGTTCGTTCAGCACGACGGCGGTGGCGAAGGGCGCCGCGAACCCGAAGACCAGCGCGAGCAGGGTGAACCAGCCGGTGTTCCGCCACGCGGTGACGAACAGCGGGTCGGCGAAGAGCCGCTGGAAGTTGTCGAGGCCCACCCACTGTGCCGGTTCGGCGAAGGTGACCTGCTGGAAGCCGAGCAGCACGCCCCGCACGATGGGGTACCAGGAGAACAGCGCGAAGCAGAGGATGCCGGCGGCCAGGAAGAGGTACGCGACGAGGTTCTCGCGGATGCGGCGCGGCCGGCGGCCGGGGGTGCGGGAGGTGTTTCCCGTGCCCGCGCTCCGGGTCTTCTTCGCCGGGTACGGGGGCGTGCTCGGCGTCGTCGTGCCTCCCGTCGTCGTGCTCGGCGTCGTCGTGCTTCCCGTCGTCGTGCTCGGCGTCGTCGTGCTCCCGGTGTCCGCCGGGACGGACGGGTCGTGTGCTGAGGTCAGCGGGTGGGCCGTCATGGTGAACTCGATTCCTGCCGTGCCGAGTGCGGGGGTCCGGAGGAGGGGCCGGCGGGCGGTTCTGGCGCGCCACCGGCCCCGACCGGGTCGGTCAGCTCACTTGACCGTGGCGAGGATGACGTCGACCTTCTTCTGCGCGGCGGCGAGAAGTTCGTCGATGTTCGCGTCCTTCTTGGTCAGCACGGCCTGCATGACGCTGTCCAGCACCGTGTAGATCTGCTGGGCGTTGGGCGGCTCGACCTTCACCGCGACGTCAGGGCCCCGGTCGACGAAGGGCTGGTAGTTCTGCTGCGGCACGTTGGCGTACTCGGCGTGGATCGCGTCGTTCTTCCGCTGTGCGGCGCCGTCGAAGAGGTTCGGCTGCGGCAGCCCGATCGGGACGCCCAGCTCGGCGAACTTCTTGACGTTCGCCTCCTCGCGGTCCGGGTTGAGGTACTTCCACTGGACCCACTGGAGGCCCGCCTTGATCTTCTCCGGCGACGCCTTCGGGTTGAACATGAACCCGTCGCCGCCGCCGAGGGTGGCGGAGCCGGGCAGCGCGGCCAGGCCGTACTCGTCGTACTTGCGCTCGAACTGCTTGACGATGGTGGGGATGTTGTCCGGACCCGCCATGTACATCCCGAGCTTGCCCGCGCCCATCATCTTCTGGACGTCACCGATCTCCAGCAGCTGGCGGGTGCCCATGCTGTTGTCGGTCCAGCGCATGTCGTGCAGCGCCTGGAGCGCCTGATGTCCGGCGTCGCTGTTGAACGCCGCCTTCCACGTGCTGCCCTCCTTCGTGGCGACCTCGCCGCCCATGGAGTAGATCCACGAGGTGAGGTGCCAGCCGCCCTGGTTGTTCTTGCTGTAGTCGGCGTAGCCGACGGTTCCGTCACCGAGGGCGCTGATCTTCTTGGCGTCCGCGCGCACCTCGTCCCAGCTCGTGGGCGGCTGGTCGGGGTCGAGTCCGGCCTTCTTGAACAGGTCGCGGTTGTAGACGAGGCCGAGCGAGTAGTTGCCGGTCGGCAGGCCGTAGATCTTGCCGTCCGCGCCCTTGAAGACGTCCTGCAGCGCGGGCCTGACGTCCTTCAGGTACGGCACGTCCTTGAGGTACGGCGTGATGTCCGCGGCCTGGTGACGCTGGATCAGCCCGGCCGGGTCGGTGAAGTAGACGTAGAAGACGTCCTCCAACTGGCCGCCCGCCAGCTTCGCCGCGAAGGTCTTCGGATCCATCTGGCCCTCACGGGCGTCGATCTTGATCTTGGGATGGCTCGCCTCGAACTCCTTGACGAGGTCCTCGAAGTCCTTGCGGTCGGCCGGCTGGGTCTTGGTGGGCATGCCGTTGACGCTGATGGTCACCACGCCGTCCTTGTCCACGCCCGAGGATGCCGTGGGCCCCGCGCAGGCCGCGAGGCCGAGCGACAGCGAGGTGGCCACGGCCAGGCCGAGTACTTGACGTCTTGCTATGCCATCCATGGGGATCCCATGCCTTCCTGACAACGACAGCAGACACACCGGTCCCCGGAGACGGGCGGCGAGGTCTGCAAAGGGTTTGCGTGACTTGCGGCGGCCGGGCCGTCGCGTCGTCTCAACGGCGCTGACAGTAAAAGCGGGAACCGCAAGAAGTCAATGAGTCTGCGCAAGAACTTAATCAGCGACGCTTGCGCCTGTAACACACCGTCACCACGCGGCGCGTGGCGAGGACCGCTGATTCGGGCCGCCAAGGCCGCGTGGCGGACGCGGGACGGCGAGAAGGGGCCCGGCCGAGGGCCGGACCCCTGACGCGCGGCGGACGCCGCCCGTGATGCGGTCAGCTGGCTCGCGTACGGGCCGGCGGGGCCGTTGAGCTGCGCACGATCAGCTCGGTGTCGAACATCATCGACTCCCCCGTCGTCGCGTGACCCTTCATCTGGGAGAGCAGCGAAGCGACCGCGGCGGCGGCCATCGCCGGCACCGGCTGACGGGCCGTGGTCAGCGGCGGATCGGTCGCCACCATGTACAGGGAGTCGTCGAATCCCACGACGGACAGATCCTCCGGTACCCGCAGCCCCTGGCGCCGCGCCGCCCGGATCGCGCCGAGCGCCAGTGCGTCGCTTGCGCAGACCACCGCCGTGACGCCCTCCGCCCTGAGCCGCGACAACGCCGTGGCGCCGCCCTCCATCGAGAACAGCCCATGGGCGACGCGCCTTTTCCAGTCGCCCTTCAAGCCGCCGCGACTCCGGTAGAACGCCTGGTAGCCGGCGAGTTTACGGGCCGAGGGGACATGACCGACCGGTCCGAGGATCATGCCGATCCGCTCGTGCCCGAGCGCCGTCAGGTGCCCCAGGACCTGCTGGGAGGAGGCCGCGTCATCGATGGCGACCTGCGCGACGCCCAGGTTCTCGTCCGCCGCGTTGACCAGGACGATCGGCACCTGGCGCTCGCGCAGGGCGCGGCCCTGCTCGGGGCCCGCGTCGGCGTAGCTGGCGCCGACGAAGATGATCCCGCCGATGTTCTGTTTGAGGATCATGTCGATGTAGTGGGCCTCGGAGACCCCGTCGGCCGTCCGGGTGCAGAGCACCGGGATCAGGCCGCTTTTGTTCAGCAGCCCCGCGAGCGCTTCCGTGAACGCGGGGAAGATCGGGTTCTGCAGGTCAGGCACGACAAGCCCGATCAGCGCGGCCCGCTCCCGCTGCAACTGCCTGGGCCGCTCGAAGCCGCAGACATCCATCGCGGTCAGCACCGCGTCACGGGTCGCCGGCGCCACGTCCGTCGCCCCGTTGAGCACCCGCCGGGCGGTGGTCTCGCTGACACCGGCGAACTCGGCCACCTGAGAGAGTCTTTTCTTCACACCATCAACCTACCAACCAACTACGCAAAAATTGAAGATCCGTTGCGCAAATTACAGACACCAGGGAAGATGTCGACCATGGCGGCCGAAGAAGAGACGCGACTGCCCGGCGGCTTCGAACCGGCCACGGGCGATGGGCCGGTGCCGGTCGCGGCGCCCGGGGCGCGTGCGGCCGAAGTCCGGGCCGCGTTCGAGGGGTTGCTCCAGATCCGGCGTCTGACGAACCCGGGTCCCGGCGATCCCGCGGCCGTTCCGGCGGAGTGGGAGCGGCGACGGCCCGTGCGGGCCGTCGCGCTCGCGCTGGAGGCGTCCGGGACGGCGGCCTCGTCCGTGGACGCGGCGGGGACCGGACTGCGGGTGGCGACGGGGTTCCGCGTGCGCCCCGGGGAGCGGGCCGGGACGGTACGGGTGGAATGGCTCGGCCCGCACGGCGGTGGCGCCGCGCGGGAGGAGGAGGGCGCGCTGACCGCGTGCGCCGCCGTGCTGGAGCGCCTGGGCTGGGAAGCCCTGCTGTACCGGGGGCCAGGGCGGCGGCGGTTCCTGGAGGTCGAGCCCGCCTCTTGAGCGGGGGCGCCTCGGGAACCGCCCCGAGCACCTCCTGTCCTGCCGGTGCTCGGGGCGGTGCCGGGGCGCTTTCCGGAGAGCTTCCCGGGTGGTGCTCGGGGTGCTTCCCGGGTGGTTTCCCGAGTGCTGCTCGGGTGCTTCCCGGGTGCTGGTCGGGTGGTTTCCCGGGCGGTGGTCGGTGGCGCTGCCCGGGGCGGTGTTCATCCGCCGGCCGTCAGTTCCGCCGTCCCGTCACCCGGGCCCGTCGGGCGCCGTCAGGGGTAGCTGACGAGGTTGGCGACGTTCGTGGCCGAGTTCGACGGACCTCCCCTGTCGTTGATGACGTGCCGGATGGTCCCGGTACCGCCGAGCGAGACCGTCACCATGTTGGTGAAGCGGACGTTGGGATTGCTGGGCACTTCGAACGAATGCTCGGCGGTCACGCTGCTGTTGGTGCTGAAGAAGCAGTAGCTGCCGAGCCCGTACGCCTGGTGGCTGGTCACGGAGTCGGCGACCTTGTACGCCGCGTATCCCTGGGTGGAGCCGTTCATCCAGGCCGCCTGGTTGGGCGGGTCGTACGGCATCTCGTTCTGGTAGAAGTACGTCTTGCCGCCGTTGGCGTTCCAGACCGTCTGATGCTTCTGGTAGTGCTCGACGAACAGGCCGTACATGGTGACGTCGGCGCCGTTGACGACCAGACCGGTGTCCGCCGTGTTGGAGGTCCAGCCGACACCGCTGCCGTGGTCCGCGCGCCAGAGCCACATGTGGTCGCCGATGACATTGCGGCTGTTGACGACGAGACTGGTGGTCGCCTTGCCGACGCCCGCGCCGCCGATGCGGAAGAACACATCGTGGAGCGAGGTCGGGTCGGCCGCGTGGCTGACGTTCGAGCCGTCGGCGCCGACCTCCATCAGCCGCTGGGAGTTGACGGACCCCGCGTCGATCAGCAGGCCCGCCACCTTCACGCCGTCCACGTCGGAGACCGACATCGCGGTGACGCCGTTGTCCGGGATAAGGGTGGCGAGGCCGAGCCCGAGGACGACGGTGTCGGCGCGGGTGACCTTGAGGGTCTGGCCGAGGTGGTAGACGCCGGGGGTGACGAGCAGGTTCTTGCCCGCCGCCAGTGCGGCGTTCATGTCGGCGGCCGTCGCGCCGGGCTTGGCGATGAAGAACTGGTCCAGCGGGATCGAGGTGCCCGCCGGTGCCCCGCCCGACCAGGTCGTCCCCTGCGAGTTGGCGCGCAGCGCGGGCACGAACACCTGGTAGGCGCCGGCCGCGTCGACATACAGGAAGGGCTTCTCGCGCACCTGCGGGGTCTGGGCGACCGTGGTGTACGGCGGGTTGGGGAAGGTGTTCGCGGGGGCGTTCCGCGCACCGACGAACACCATGTTCCAGTTGGAGCCGTTCCAGCTGCCCCATTCGGTGTTGCGGGACAGCCACTGCTGCTGCGAGCCGGACCTGACCTGGCCGTCGATCTTGCTGTCGGCCATGAAGCCGCCGCTGGCCCAGCCGCCGTCGTCCAGGGCGAGGTCGCCGCGGACGTGCATCCGGCGGTACGGGGCGGCCTGGGAGACCGCCCAGCGGTCCGCGCCCGAGGTGGGTGTCACCGACAGGTTCTCGGCGCTGCGCCAGAAGTTCTGGGTGGCGTTCTGCGGCGGGAACCAGTCGGCCTCGGCGTGGACGGCGCCACGGATGGTGACGTCGTCCGGGGAGAGGCCGAGACCGGCGACCTGGGTGTAGAAGCCGACGTTCACGTCGGCGCTGTAGGTGCCGGGCTTGAACAGGAAGGCCGCCCGCTGCGTGCCGAACTGGTTGGTCTCCTGCTGCTTGAAGGTGGTGTCCACCCGGCTCTGGATCGAGGAGGCCGACATCGAGGGGTCGAAGACGACGACGTTGGGTCCGAGATCCGGGGTGCCGGCGGGCGGCGGCGGGTCGGCCGCGTTCACCCGGAAGGACTGCGCGGCCGTGCCGTTGCAGGTGTACTGGTCGAGCTGGACGCTGTCGGCGGTCGAGGCACTCGGCACGTCGAGGCACTTGCCGCTGTTGCGGTTGACGAAGTGGTACGCGCCGTCCGCCTCCGCCACCGGCTGCCACTGCTGGTTGTTCCCGCCGCTGTACGTCCAGAGCTGGATCGCGGCGGCGTCGGCGGTCGAGACGTCCTTCACGTCCCAGGCCTGGGTCTCACCGCCGCGGTTGCCCGCCTTCACATAGCCTCCACTGGTCGCCGTGAGGCTCCAGTTCTGGGCGAGGGTGCCGTTGCAGGTGTACTGCTGGACGGCGGTGCCGTTGGCCGTGGCGGCGGCGCGTGCGTCGACGCACTTGCCGCTGCCCTTGTTGGTGACGGTGACCCAGCCGGTGGGCAGCGCGGCCGCGGCGGTGGTGCCCGCCGAGGCCGGCTGCTGCGGCAGGGCGACCAGCGACGCGCACAGAGCCGCCGCGGTCAGCAGCAGGACGCGTGGGGACGGGCGCCGCCCGCGGGGGCGGGTACGCGCTCCGCCCCCGTACGAGAGTGTGTTCACGGTTTCCTCCTGGCCCGGTCAGCCGGTGTACTGCGCGAAGACGCGGGTGAAGTCCCACGCCTGCTGGCTCACGCCGGAGCAGGTGTCGTCGCCGGGGCCGCCGCTGCCGCACGGCCGGTCGCGGTTGACCGACCAGAAGGTCAGCCGGGCGAGGTGGTGCTGCTGCGCGTAGGCGAGAATGGTGCGGAAGTCCGCGACGGTCACCGTCTCGTTGTCGTCGGTGATGCCGTTCATCGACGAGATGCCGATGGAGCGGTAGGTCTGGTCGTCGCTGTAGCCGTACGCGTTCTTGACGGCGGTCTTCAGGCCCTCGGCCGCACGGGTGGTGAGCGTGCCCATGTTCTGGCCGGCGCCGCCGAAGTCGAACGGCATGATCGTCCAGCTGTCGACCGTCAGCCCGGACGAGGCGGCGCGGTTGATCAGGCCGGTGTCCGGGCCGCTCTGGCCGGTACCGAAGGTGACGTACACCTTGATGCCCGGGTTGTTGGCCTTGACGGTCTTGAGGGCGTCCACGGTGCGCTGCTGCACGGTGGTGTTGCTGTAGGCGTCGGCCTCGATGTCGATGTCGATCGCCTTGAGGCCGTACGCGTTGATGACCTTCTGGTAAGCGGCGGCCAGCTCACCCGCGCTGGAGCAGGAGCTCTCCAGCTTGTTGCCGCTCCAGCCGCCGAAGGACGGGATGACATCGCCGCCCGCACCGCGCACGGTGTTGATGGTCTGCTGGTCCACCCCGCCGGACAGCGGCCGTCCGCCGTCCCACTGGGGATTGCAGTAGCCGTTGCTGAGGACGAAGGCGAGGGTGAACCACTTCACGCCGGTCGCGTTCATGACCGTGGTCGGGCTGGGCGGGCTGCCCCAGCCGTTGTAGAGGTACGGCGCGACCGCCATGGGGCCGCCGCCGGCCGGCGGGGTTCCGCCGCCTCCGGAGCCGGAGGGGGCGGTCCACTTCTGGTTGGCGGTTCCGGAGCAGGTCCAGATCTGCAGCCGGGTGCCGTTGGCGGAGCTGTTGCCGGTGACGTCCATACACTTGTCGGCCTGCGTGTTCACGATGTCGCGGGCCGCGGAGACGGTCCAGCGCTGGTTGGGGCCGCCGGTGCAGTCCCACAGCTGGAGCTGTGCCCCGTTCGCGGTGCTGTTGTCCTTCACGTCGAGACACTTGCCGAGCGCGCGGATCGTGCCGTCGGAATTGACGTCCCACTGCTGGGCGGCGGAGCCGTTGCAGTCGTAGAGCTGGACCGCGGCGCCGTTGGCGGAGCTGCCGGAGGCCACGTCCACACATTTTCCGCCGAGGCCGGTGATCGTGCCGGTCGCGGCGGCGGCCGGGGTGGGTGCGGCGACGAGCGAGGCGCCGACCGCGAGCGGCAGGGCGGCCAGCAGGGACAGGGATCTGAGGTGCTTGCGGGGTCCGCGTGCGGGGGTCATGAGCGGTTCACCGTCCACTTCTGGTTAGCGGTTCCGGAGCAGGTCCAGATCTGCAGCCGGGTGCCGTTGGCGGAGCTGTTGCCGGTGACGTCCATACACTTGTCGGCCTGCGTGTTCACGATGTCGCGGGCCCCCGACACACCCCAGCGCTGGTTCGGCCCGCCGGTGCAGTCCCACAGCTGGAGCTGCGCCCCGTTCGCGGTGCTGTTGTCCTTCACGTCCAGGCACTTGCCGAGCGCGCGGATCGTGCCGTCCGAGCCCACGGTCCATCGCTGGGCCGCGGAGCCGTTGCAGTCGTAGAGCTGCACGGGGGTGCCGTTCGCCGAACTGGCGGAGGCGACATCGACGCATTTTCCGCCGAGCCCCGTGATCGTGCCGCCCGTGCCGCCCGAACCTCCCGAACCGCTGTCGCTCGTGGTGACGTGTACGTAGTCCACGACGAGCTGCTGCGGGAAGCTGGTGCCGGCGTTGGGGTCGCCGGGCCAGTAGCCGCCCACGGCGAGGTTCAGGATGATGAAGAAGGGTTTGTTGAAGACCCAGTTGCGTCCGCCGAGGTCGGCGGGTGTCCTGCGCTGGTAGACGGTGCCGTCCACCGTCCAGGTGATGGAGTCGGGCGCCCAGTCGACCGCGAAGGTGTGGAAGGCGTCGGCGAACGCCTGACCGCCGGGCAGGGTGTAGCCGGCCCCGATGCCGCCGTCGCCGGAGTAGCCGGGACCGTGCAGGGTGCCGTGGACGGTGCCGGGTTCGAAGCCGACGTTCTCCATGATGTCGATCTCGCCGCTGTTGGGCCAGCCGACGCCGCCGATGTCGTCACCCAGCATCCAGAACGCGGGCCACATGCCCTGGCCGCGCGGGATCTTCATCCTGGTCTCCACGTGTCCGTACGTGGAGGTGAACTTGCCGGACGTGTTCAGCCGGGCCGAGGTGTACTCGCACCGCCCGTACCAGCACTGGTAGTTGCCCGGGTTCTCCTTACGGGCGGTGATGACCAGGTTGCCCTGGCCGTCGAGAGCCGCGTTGCTGCTGCCGGCGGTGTAGTACTGCCGCTCGTGGTTGTTGACGTTGTCGCCGGTCTCGATCTGCCACTTGCCACCGTCGACGGCCGATCCGGCCGGACCGTTGAAGTCCTCGGTGAAGGTCGCGGCGGCGGCCACGGCGGGCTGCGGCAGGGGGGCGGCCAGCGCTCCCGTGGGCACGGCGGCCGCCGCTCCCGAACAGCAGAGAAGGGCGAGCGCGTACAGCGCCATCCGACGGGCCAGAGTGTTTCGCACAGGTCATCACATCGCTTCGCGTGGGGGCATGCGCATGACAGTTCACGGACCGGGAGGTGGTCGCTCGGAAGGGTCCGCCCCGGCCCGCTTATTTCCGTACTTGATTTAAGGGAGGGTCGGAGGGGGCGTCAAGAAGCTGGTATGGACCAAAGTTGGCCAGAGCTCTGTCCGCCGCGCATCCATATGAACGCAGACCCCGCACAACCGGACTGTCCGACATCCCCGGCATGACGGGCCATGCCTCGACTTGACCTGCACATGACCGCCGCTTGGCATTCACACGCGGTCCCGACTCCTGTGGAAAGCTCCCGCTGAACCGTTACCTCACGACCACAGCGGCGCCGCCCCCACCCCTGGCCGTGCCACCCGCGTGGTCTCCCGGAGAGGACCAGCCCTCACATGGCCCGTCGTCAACGCCCCTCCAGACGTACGCTGTTGACTCTCTGCGCCGCTACGGCGGTGCTCGCCACCACCGTGGCCGCCGCACCGGCCGCCCAGCCGGCGCCGTTCCCGGCCGCCTCCGCGGCCGCTTCCACCGCCGCGCTCGACGACACGTACTACCAGGGCGCGCTCGGCAAGACCGGCCCCACGCTCAAGGCGGCCCTGCACACGATCATCAAGAACCAGACGAAGTTCACCTACGCACAGGCGTGGGACGCGCTGAAGGCCACCGACGAGGATCCCGCGAACCCGTCGAACGTGATCCTGCTCTACACCGGCACGTCACGGCCGAAGTCGAGCAACGGTGGCAACACGGGTCAGTGGAACCGCGAGCACGTCTGGGCGAAGTCCCACGGCGATTTCGGCGAGTCCACCGGCCCCGGCACCGACCTCCACCACCTGCGCCCGAGCGATGTCCAGGTGAACTCCACCCGAGGCAACAAGGACTTCGACAACGGTGGCAGCGCGGTCTCCGGCGCTCCGGGCAACTACACCGACTCCGACTCGTACGAGCCGCGCGACGCGGACAAGGGCGATGTCGCCCGGATGATCCTCTACATGGCCGTGCGGTACGAGGGCGACGACTCCTTCGCGGATCTCGAACCCAACGAGAAGGTCAACAACGGCTCCAGCCCCGCGATCGGGCGGCTCTCCGTGCTGAAGCAGTGGAGCGAGCAGGACCCGCCGAGCGCCTTCGAGCGCAAGCGCAACGACGTCATATACAACGACTACCAGCACAACAGGAACCCGTTCATCGACCACCCCGAATGGGTCGAGGCCATCTGGTGAGCGCGGCGCGGCAGCTCCGTACCTGATCACGCCCGGTGCCAGACTGTGCCGGGTTAACTCCAAGCGCCCCCATCGGGGAAAGCTGGCCGGAGCCCCCGGGACGCGGTCGTCCCGGGGGCTCCGGCTTGTCCGCGTCCGGATCACCGGGCCCGGCGACCGACCCTCTCCCGACCGCCTCCCGGCCGTAGTACCGGAGCCGGCAGGGTCCCGGTGGCCCCGTGATACGCCCTCCTGAACAGGTGTCTATAGTTCGCGGACACCTGTCCAACTGTTCGAGCGTGGGGGATCCCGATCATGCAGATAGCCGCGAATGTCCTGACCGGCCTGGTGGCCGCGCTGCACGTCTACATCATGGTGCTGGAGATGTTCCTGTGGGAACGGAAGCCGGGGCGCGGGCTGTCCGGTTTCGACGCCGACATGGCGCGCGCGACAGCGCCCCTCGCCGCGAACCAGGGTCTCTACAACGGTTTCCTGGCGGCCGGGCTGATCTGGGGCCTCCTCGCCGCCGACCCGACCGGGTTCCGGGTCCAGGTCTTCCTCCTGATCTGCGTGGTCGTCGCCGGCGTGTACGGCGGGGTCACCGCGAACCGGCGCATCCTCGTCGCCCAGGCGCTGCCGGGCGCCCTCGCCCTGGCCGCCGTCCTGACGGCGGGATGACCGGCGCACCGGCGGGGAGACCACCGGACGGCGGACCGGAGGGCGATCCCCGGACGGCCAGGCCCCGGGCCGAGCTGCGCCAGGCGCTCCTCGACGAGTGCGCGCCGCGCCCGTTCGAAGAGGTGGGGGTAGCTGCCCTGGTGCGCCGGGCCGGTCCGGGCAGGGCCACGTTCTCTCCGCACCACCCGGACCTCCAGGCACTCGCCGTCGACGCCTGCGCGGAGGTCGTACGGAACGCGGTGGACGCGCTGCACGCCTGGCGGGGCGCCCCCGACCCGCGGCTCACACCGCCCGCGCTCACCTTCTTCTTGACCGCTCTCGCCCCGCACGCCGCGCTCTACCGGGTGCTCCCGCGCCCGGGCGGCGGCGGTCCGCCGGGCGAGCCGCTCCACCGTGAACTGCGTGAGCGCAGCCGCGCCGAACGCGCCCTGGCCGGGGCGCCCGCCACCGAGCTGATCGCGGGGCTTGAGGAACATCCATGTCAGATCGTGCGCTAAGCCCTTGTCGTGCCTGGTGGGCGGCTGACGCAGCATCGATAGCGAAAGCCATCTGAAGTCTTTCCACGGGTAACGCCCTATTATCTGCGGGACGGCTGACCGCGACCTGCGGGAACGGCCGCCAAGCCGTACGCGAAGCGGCCCCATTATCTGCGGCAAGGGGGAAAGCGGTGCCCACTGTCGTGCAACTGCCAGCTGGGAAGGCGCTGACCGTCCGCGCGGCGGCCGATGTGTTCCTCGACTCGCTCGGCAACTCGAACACGGTCCGCAACTACGGGATCGGGGTGGGCAAGACCGCCGAGTGGCTCGGCGAGGGCCGGCCGCTGGCGTCCGTCGCGGACGACGAGATCGGCGAGGCCCTGGAGCTGCTGTGGGGAAGTGCCGCAGTGAACACTGGGAACGCCGGCGTGCGTCGGTGCTCTCGTGGCTGGACTGGTGTGGTGAGCGTGGGTACGACGGCCCGGCGGTCCCGGTCTGGGCGAAGCGGCTCACCCCGCCGGACTCCGAGACTCCGGCCCGCTCGAAGATGGCGATCGACCGGCTGATCGCTCGGCGGGAGGTGCACCTGCGGGAGAAGACGTTGTGGCGGATGCTCTACGAGACCACTGCCCGCGCGGAGGAGATTCTGGGCGTCAACATCGAGGAGCTGGACCTCGCCGGGCGTCGGGCTCCGGTGAAGGCCAAGGGTGCTCGTCCTCGTACACGTCGCCGCGGCGCCGTCCGCACGGACTTCGTGCTGGAGACGGTTACTGGGACGCGGGTACCGCCCGGCTGCTGCCCCGCCTCCTTAAGGGCCGTACTCGCGGCCCGGTGTTCGTCACCCACCGCAAGCCGGGCCCCGGCAAGGTAGTCAGCCCGCGCGATGTATGCCCGGACACTGGGCTCGCCCGCCTCTCCTACGGGCAGGCTCGGATGCTGTTGGACGAGCGCACGACCCTGGACGGCGAGCCGGGCACGGGCTGGGATCTGCATGAGTGGCGGCACTCCGGCCTGACCCACCTCGGCGAGGGCGGGGCGAGTCTGCTCATGCTGATGGCGAAGTCCCGGCATAAGAAGGCGGAGAACGTGCGGAAGTACTTCCACCCCTCGCCCGAGGCGATCGCCGAGGTCACCAGCGTACTCGTGCCGGGCGATCGCCGACGCTGACCGCGTCTCCGGCCTTTGCGGCAGTCAAACCGACCTGCATCGAATGGACATGGGCCCCCGTCGAGGGGCCGGGTTCACTCTCGCGCAGGCCTGAAGCGAATATTGCGAAACTTCGGCTTCATATCTAAGGTGAGGGCATGCGCCCAAAGCATGAGCCCGAGCAGATCACCGACCTGTCCCGGCTGAAGGCATTCACCGTCCCCCTGCGAATGCAGCTCTACCGGCTGCTGTACGCCGCAGGCACAGCGACCGCCTCTCAACTCGCCGAACACGTCTATGAGACGCCGTCGCTGGTCAGCTACCACTTGCGCAAGCTGGCCGAGCACGGCTTCGTGACCCAGGCGAGCGGCGAGGGGACCGACGGCCGTGAGCGGTGGTGGCAGGTGGCGTCCGAGGAGGGCTGGGGCTTTCGCGACTCGGACTTCGCGGAATCGCCTGAAGGGGCCGCTGCCGTCGGGGCAGTAACCCGGAGCATCCTCGACACCCGCACCGCCCAGTACCGCACGTATCTGGACCAGACGGCCGCCTGGGGCAAGGCGTGGACCGACGCCGCGTTCAGCTCGGAATGGATGTTCGACCTCACTCCGGCTGAACTCGCTGAAATGAGCGACGAACTGGAGGCAGTGGCCCGGCACTGGCGGGAGCGCGGCAAGGCCGCCAAGGCGGCCGGCGATACCGAGGACCGTGAGCACGTCTCCGCCCACCTCTACGGCTTCCCCTTCCGGCCCTGACCGGGCTGCATCCCCGACTCACTGGAGCCCCGTCATGGAACCCTTAGAGATACAGACAGCCCTGCCCCAACGTGCCGCCACACCGGCTTACCGCGACGGCAACGTGCTGCGCTGGCTCACCGCGTACACCGCTTCCCTCGTCGGTGACAGCGTGTACTTCGTCGCCCTCGCCTGGTCGGCCCAGAAGGCTGCCGGTCCTACCGAAGTCGGTCTGGTCATGGCCGCCGGGGCGCTGCCACGAGCGCTGCTCATGCTCGGCGGGGGCGTGCTGGCCGACCGGATCGATCCACGCCGGGTGATTCTCGGCAGCGACGCCCTGCGCTGTCTCCTCATCCTCTCGGTGGCCGCTGTCATAGCGCTGAGTGCACCAGCCCTGTGGATCCTGCTCGCGGTGGCACTCGTCTTCGGTGCCGTGGACGCGCTGTTCGTACCCGCGATCGGGGCCCTTCCGGCGAGGATCACGAACTCCGACCAGCTCGCCCGGGTCACCGGCATGCGCTCCCTGTCCATGCGCCTGAGCCAGATCGCGGGCCCGCCCATCGGCGGCCTGGCCATGGGACTCGGAGGGCCTGCGGCCGCCTTCACCGTCGCGGGCCTCCTCTTCGCACTCTCCCTGCCGCTCCTGCTGACGATACGGATGCAGCCCCTCGGGGAGCACGGCCAGCAGCAACCGGAACCCGGCACGGCATGGAAGGACCTCCTCGACGGCCTGCGCTACATCCGCCGCCACCGCCTCATCGGGCCGCTCGTCGCCGCCGGAGCCATCTGCGAGCTCGGCCTCACCGGCACCCTCAACGTGGGCATGGTCCTCCTCAACGCCGAGCGAGGCTGGGGACCTTCCGGCTACGGCTGGATCGTCAGCAGCTTCGGCGCAGGAGCAGCGGCCAGCGCCGCCCTGCTCGCCATCACTGGCTGGCTGCCCCGCGCCGGCCTGATGCTGGCCGGGACGCTGCTCGTGGGCTGCACGGGAGCGGCCACCATCGCACTGGTTCCGACCCTCTGGATCGCGGTAGTGCTGGCAGCGGTCATCGGACTGAGCGCGGGTGTCTTCGGCAGTCTGGACAGCGCCCTGATACAGACCGCGGCGGACCCCGCTTATCTCGGCCGCGTCACCTCTGTGGTCATGCTGACCATGGTCGGTCTCGCACCCCTCAGCTACCCGCTGGTCGGCGCCGCCATCGGCGCCTGGGGCGGCGCCCCGGTGTTCGTCGGCTGCGGCATTTTCGCCAGCCTGGGCGTGGTCATTGCCCTAGCCTCCGGGGCCGTACGGCGAGCCGAGCTGCCCCGGCAGCGGCCAGGCGTGAGCACCTAGGCTTGCCGGCCACAGAGGGGCGTGCCTCAGCTTCGACCTGGCCAGCGCGGCGGTCATCTCCTCCTGGGGTCCAGCCTCCAGCCAGACTTGCCAGGCGTGCCCCTCACTCGTTGTCTACGGCATCCGGATCACGTAGTGGCCGCAGGCCGCCGGGCAGGTCGGGGAGCTGGAAGGAGTACCGGCCGAGCATGTTGACGTGATGGCGGACGAACGGGGAGAGACGGGCCACGTCCTCGTCGCGGACGTCGAACCCATCCTCGCGGAGCTGCTGTACGGCGGCGTCCATGTACCTCGTGTTGAACAGCACCAGGGTATTGAGGACGAGGCCGAGGGAGCCGATCTGGTCCTCCATGCCGTCCTGGTAGCGCTGGTAGAGCTGCCCGGCCTTCCCGTGGAAGATCTTCCGGGCGAGCGCATGGCGGCCTTCCTGGAGGTTGGCCTGCACCTTGATCTTCCGCCGGTAGGCCGGCTCGTCCGCCAGACGCAGAATGTGCAGGGTCTTGGAGATGCGCCCGTAGTGCGCGATCGCATCGCCCAGCGGGGTGGGTCGGCCGTCGCGTGACAGCATGCGAATCACGTCGTAGGCCCGCACGGCCCCGGTGTGGATCGAGCCGATGATCCGCAGGATGTCCTCCCAATGCCGCTCGATCCGGACCAGGTCGACCCGGTCGCGGGCCGCGTCCTCGAACGCGCCGTAGTTGGCCATGCGGTCGATGCGCCACATCTTCTGGTCCGGCAGGTCGGCCAACTGCGGTGCGTAGGTGAACCCCGCCAAGGTCAGGAGTCCGAAGACAATGTCGGAGTATGAGGCGATATCCGCAGCGATCATATCGGGGCGTTTGCCACCATCGCGGTCGCAAAGGACGTCCAGCACGTACAGCGAGTCGCGCGGGGTGCCGGCCACCACCTTGCCGCCGAGTCCGGCCGCCTGGTCATTGATCATGTTGAGCCAGGTGGCGCCGCCCCGGCGCCCGAAGTACTTCGGATTCGGCCGTGCATAGACCGAGGGCACCGGCACCACGAACCGCATCCCGTCCACGGAGGCGACCAACCCGCCGCCCCACGCACTGGCGAGCGGGATCGCCGCCTGGGCGTCGATCAGTGTGGCGTTCGCGGCCCGGTAGGTCGCCAGCCGCAGATACGTCTGGTCGACGTGGGACAACCGCCCGTGCTTCAGCGCGTCAACCCCGCTGATGACGGGGGTGTAGCCGACGTTGCAGCCATGGGCCACCAGCAGCGCCGCGATCGTGACGGGGAGGTCCTTGAGCCGGGCCTCGCCACCGGTGACCGAGGTGAGCGCCTGGTCGGCGCCGGTCCAGGGGAACACCTCCAGCAGCACCTCCGGCAGGTCGACGCGGGGCAGCATCGCGTTCACCGCCGCCCGCAGACCGAGCAGGGAGGCCGGTTCGGGCTCCGGCTCCAGCGCGGCGAAGTGCAAGCGGCCGTCATCGTCGAAAGAGATCTGCGCGTTCTCCGGCAGGCGGCCCGAGACCTCCCGGTAGGTACCGTCCAGCAGCGCGGCCCGCGCCGCCAGGTGTTCGCCCGCGCCCTCGGGCAGGCCCAGGGACGCAAGGACGGTGGACTTGGCCTGCTCCCACGCCTCACCCGCCAGCAGCTTCGCCCTCGGGTCGCCCACTTGGAGGAGTTCTTCGCGAAGATCTCCCGCCGTCGCAGCATGCGGTGGAACTGCTCCAGCACGCAGAACACGTACGCCTTCCAGTCCACCGTCCCCGGCTCCAGGCCCGGCGCGGCCAGCACCAGACGCCGCCAGGACCCGGCCAGCAGCTCGGTGTCGATCTCGGCAGGTCCCACCTTCTTGCGGCCCATCAGCTCCGGCAAGGTCTTCAGCGCGGCCAGAATCGGGGCGCCCTCCGGAGTCGCTCCGAAGTCCACGACCTTGACCAGAAGCTTCAGGAACGGTCGCACCGTCCCGAACCGGGTGGCCAGCATCGCCCGCCATGCCTGATCCGCATCGGAGTCCAGCGGCGGGGTCAGCTCGAACAGCGCCGCGATCGCGGCGGCCAGCTCGCTGCGCGGCACCACCGCCTCGATTTGCTCCCACATCGCCGCCAGCGTCTGCACCTTCGGGTCGCTGATCTCCCCGGTGTCGGTATCGACCTGCTCGGCAGTGGTGTCGAAGACGACCTGGAACGGGGTCGCCAGCTTCGCCCCGGCCCGCTCGACTCTCGGCAGGGTCCTCAATCTTCTCCTTGGCCGTCTCCCGCTCCGCCTTGGTCAGCAGCTTCGTGGCGATCAGCACCTCCAGCAGGTCCAAGGCGTCATCAACCGCCCGTGTCGTCAGGTGCACCGCGGTGGCCAGCAGCGTCGCCAGGCGCCGCGCGTCGTTGTGCCGCTTGAGCAGCGTCGCCTTCCCGTCCACCCCGTACCGCGACAGCTCCGCGAGCCGGCGGGGCGGCACCCCCGACACGTCCAGCTCACCCATGCCTAGATCAGCGATCTCCTCTGCCCGGGCCAGGGATCACTTCATCTGCGGGCCCGACACCCGCACCGGCCCGCGCCGCAGGCGATCCAGCTCCGAGACCCGCGCACCGGCGGGCACCGTCAGCAGCGAGTCCAGCACCGCTCGCCGGCCGGTGTTCAGCAGTCCGTAGAGGCTGTCCCACAGCCGCTGGTTCGCCGCCTCCCGGACATTGCCCACCAGACGTGACAAGCGGCTCGCCCCGGGCAGAGGCACCCTGCGCTCGCGCAGCCATCCCGCCGCCGCATCGAACAACGCCTTCGGCCCATCCCCAGTCGTCCAGGCCCGCGCGTCCAGCCACTCACTCAGCTCGGCCGAGACCTCGGCGAAGTCCCGCCAGCCCCCGGCCTCATTGAGTCTCCCCGGCGTGGGTGCGGGCCGTCCCGTCCCGTTCGCCGTACTCCTTCAGGCACGACGGGTCCGCCATCTCCAGCTGCTCGGCCAGGTATTCGGCCACCTCCGCCGGCACCTGCCGAGGGTCCGGCAGGAACCGGCCCAAGTAGCGCACGCTCGTGAGCTGGACCGCGTACCCGAGCCGGTTGTGCGCACGCCGCTTGGCTTGCACCGCCTCCCTGTCCGCGTCGTCCAGGAAGAAGTACCGCTCCAACTCCGTACGGGACGGCGCCCCGACAAACACCCCGTACCCAGCCTGCTCGCCCGACGGAAACTCGACCGCCACAACAAAACTCCGAAGATCGACAACAGCGACCCACGAAGGCTCTGCTAGGCGATCATCCGAGGTCAAAGCACCAAGCAACACCGAGAGGGCTTAGCGCACGATCTGACATGGATGTTCCTCAAGCCCCATCGCCACGGCGGTGGCCGCCACGTTCACGGGGGTGCCGGCGGACCGGCCGCACGGGCTGATCGAGGACTCGGCCGTGTCCATCGCGACGCGCGTCCGGCGACTGTTGGTGGCCCTCCACCGACTGCCGGCGTTTTAAGGCCTGTCCGGCCGCGCTACTGTCGAGGACGCCAAGATTGGGGTGTCCATGCCACGTACGTTCACCGTTTCCGACTCCATCGTCATAGCCGTCGATCCCGCGACGGTCTACGGACGGGTCAGCAGGCCTTCTCTGATGGGCCGGTGGAGTCCGGAGAATCTCGGCGCCACGGTGCTCGGCGGTGAGCGGGAGGCGACGGTCGGGACCGTCTTCGACGGCCGCAACAAGCGCGGCCCCGCACGCTGGACCACCCGGTGCACGGTGACCGCCGCCGACCCCGGCGAGCGGTTCACGTTCCGCGTCCATGCCATCGGCGTGCGGACGCCACGGCTGCGCGGACCCATCGCCACCTGGGACTACCGCTTCGAGGCCGTCCCCGGAGGAACCCGGGTGACCGAGACCTGGACGGACGACCGGCGTTCCTGGCCGGATGCCGTGGCGAACCTGTTCGACCGGATCGCCACCCGGGGTCACACCTTCGCCGCCTTCCAGGCCCGGAACATCCGGACCACACTGCGCAATCTCCAGCGGGCACTGGAGACTCCGCCGGCATCGCACTGACGGCCGGACCGTCGGCCCCCCGGGCGAACACGGCTCCCCCGTACCGCCCGTGGCATATGCCAGGAGCACCGTCGCGGCGAGTGTCGCCGAACGCCTTACGGGCCCCAGGCGCCTGTGCGACAGTCGTCAAGGTCCATCGATCGGATCAGGCAGTGGTCGTGCCGCGTCGTATCGGAGTTGAGATGCCGTCCCCTCTGTTCGCGGACCGTCCCGCGCCCCGGCCTCCGGAGCCGGGGACGGTGGACGCGCTCATCACCCGGACGCGCCGGCTGCGCGGAGACGTGGACGCCGTACGCCGGGACACCGCCACCGGCGACGACTCGCTGTGGCGCTGGCAGCGCGCGCTGTGCGACCTGGCGGTACATCAGCTGGACGACCTGGGCGCCCACCTGGATCAGCTCAGGGCCGGCAGGCCCGGGGCGCCCGCCGAGGGACGGCAGGACGCCCCCGCGGCCCTCCCCCGGCCGGATCGGCCGGAGCCCGGCGGCTCACCCGTCGGCCGGGTCGGCAGCGCCGAGTGGAATCTGATCACCGACGAGGTGACCTGGTCGGCCGAGCTGTTCGAGATCTTCGGGCGGGCGCCGCTCAGCGGCCCGCTGTCACTGGACGAACTGCCCTCCCTGGTATTCCCGGACGATCAGCCGCTGCTCACCTCCCTGGTGACGGGCTGTCTGATCGACGGGCGGCCCATCGACGGCGAGTTCCGCGTCCTGACGGGTGCCGGCCGGATCCGTACGCTGCACATGAGGGGCGAACCCGTCCTCGGCGCCGACGGCTGCACCGCCTCCATGTGGGCCGTCCTCCGTGACGTCAGCGAACTGCGCCGCGGTGAAAGGGCGGTACGGGAATCCCGCGAGACCATCCGGCGCGAGCAGCACACGGCCCGCACCGAACAGCGGATCGTGGTCGAGTTGCAGGAGGCCGTTCTCCCTTCGTGGCGCGGCTCGTTACAGCTGTCCCAGAGCGGTCCCGCGGCACTGGATTTGGCCGCGCGTTACCTGCCGTCCGCCTCCTGCCCGCCGACCGGCGGAGACTGGTACGACGCGCTGGAACTTCCCGGCGGGGAGACCCTGTTGACCGTCGGCGATCTGACCGGGCAAGGGGTGGCCGCCGCCTCGACACTGGCGATGCTGCTGGGCGCGCTCCGGGGAATGGCCGTGGCGGGCATCGAGCCCGGGGCCCTGCTGGGACACCTCAATCAGCTGCTCACCACCTCGGGGCAGCCCGCGCTGGGCAGCGCGCTCTGTTCCCGCTACAACCCGGCGACCCGCACGCTGGCCTGGGCGCAGGCAGGGCATCCCGCCCCGCTGCTGTTCCGCGGCGGGGCGGGGCGCGCGCTGACACCCCTGGACGGCGTCCTGCTCGGGGCGACCTCGGGAGCCGCGTACGAGCAGGCCGACATCCGGCTCCTCCCCGGCGACCTGCTGCTGCTGCACACCGACGGGCTCGCCCGGAACGGCTCGCCGGAACAGGACCGGCTGCTCGCGCTGGCGCCCCGGTTGGCCGGGGCCCGCACCGCACAGGAGTGCGCGCGAGCGGTCGTCGAGGAATTCGGCACGGCCGCTCGTACGGACGACGCCTGTGTGATGGCCGCCAGGATCGGCGCCTGAGACGCTCCACCCGGCACCGTCCCGCACCTGTTGAAACACCTGTTGAAAAGAACCCTCCCGCCTCTCCCCTGACCTCCGCGTCCCTAGAGGTCCGCGCTCCGCGCCCGCTTCGCGGGCATCTTCGGCAGGGAGAGCTGGATCTCCTCACGCAGCTCCTCGGTCTTCGGGTAACCGGCGTAGCGGCCGGTGAGCCGGTACATCTCCCGCAGCCGGTCCCAGGTGCGGTGGGAGGAAGTCTCCTTTATCGACGCCAGGGCGAGCCGGGCGTAGCGGTCGGCCTGCTCGGGGTCGTCCGCGATGAAGCAGGCGGAGGCCAGCGAGAGGTGGTCGAAGATCTGCGACCGCTGCCGGCCGGTTCCCCGCAACTCCAGCGCCCGTCTCGCGTGGTGCTGGGCGACGGTGGCCGCCGCGGGCTCGTGATCGGCCAGGGTGCGGAAGGCCAGGGCCTCCATGCCGTGGAGGTCCGCCTCGTCGAACATCTGCATCCAGCAGGGCAGCGGGACATCGCCCTTGTCCGAGACGAAGAGCTCCTCCGCCTCCCCCAAGGTGCGGCGCATGGCCTGCCCGTGGCCCAGGGCCGCCTGGGCCCACGCCTCGACCGTGCGCAGCATGGCCTGGGTGCGGGGCAGGGCCTGCTCGCCGGAGCCCGACCTGGCGAGCTTCATCAGGTCGAGGGCGTCGTCGGGCCGGCCCAGGTGGATCATCTGCCGTGCGGCTCTGGACAGCGCCTCACCCGCGCGCGGCCGGTCGCCGCCCTCGCGCGCGGCGTGGGTGGCGATGACGAAGTACTTCTGGGCGGTGGGTTCGAGGCCGACGTCGTGGGACATCCAGCCGGCGAGTACGGCGAGATTGGCGGCGACGCCCCACAGGCGCCGCTGCAGATGGTCGGGGTGGCGGTAGGCGAGCATGCCGCCCACCTCGTTGAGCTGGCCCACCACCGCCTTGCGCTGGAGACCGCCGCCGCAGGCGGCGTCCCAGCGGCGGAACACCTCGACCGAGCGCTCCAGCGCGTCGATCTCCTGTGAACCGATGGGGGCGGCCTCGTAGCGGTCGAACCCGGCGGGGCCGGCGTGCAGCGGGTCGCCCAGCCGGGGGGCGTCGGCGACGAGTACGGGGTCGGAGTGCAGCCAGTCGTGCATGGCGCTGGTGAGTGCGGAGCCGGTGGCGAGCACGGCGCTCGCGCCCACCAAGCCGCGTCGGTTGAGCATGAGGTCCATTCCCGTGAATTCGGTGAGGACCGCTGCCGTCCGGTCGGGCGCCCACGGCAGGGCGTCGGGGTTGTCCGTGTTCCCGGCGTCCCGTCGTTTCCCCGCTCGCCCGTTCCGTACGAACCCGAGGTCCTCGATGGTCACGACACGACCGAGCCGCTCGGTGAACAGGGCTGCCAGCACACGCGGTACGGGATCGCGCGGGGTCTCCCCCATGTCGATCCAGCGCCGCACCCGCGAGGTGTCGGTGGCCAGTTGGGGGTGGCCCATGGCCGCCGCCTGCCGGTTGACCAGCCGCGCGAGTTCGCCCTTGGACCAGCCGGCCAGGCCGAACAGATCCGACAGACGGGTGTTGGGTTCGCCGTTCACGTCAAGCCCCCAGGTTCTCGGCTGATCCGACAGTAACCCGTGTCAGATGCCTGGCGACTATTCGCCAGGCTTTCGCCAGGGTGCGCCAGCTGGTGTGCCACCCGCGCGCCGGTGTCGGGTAGGAACGCGCCATCCCGGCCCGGCAGCCGAACGTACTCCCCAGGGTCCGCGGGACCGCCGGGCCGGGGCGGCGCAGGCAACTCGTCGGCACACGAAGGGATCTGTACCCCCCATGTACACAGCATCGTCCTCCGTGTCCGCCCCGCCCCGGCCGACGCGTACGGTCGCGGTCGGCAGCGGACCGTATCTCGACCCCTCACATGCCGGTCGGGCGCGGCGCTGGGCGGGGACGGCCACCCAACCGCTCAGCGGGAGAATCGACGTGTCGGGCCCTCAGGGCGCGCAGCTGCGGATGGCGATCGCGTCGGTGCACCGGATCTGCCCGGAGTTCAATCCGGTGCAGGTGCTGCGCCGCAGCGGCCGTTCCGTCCTGCTCGTCGGAACCACCGGGCGCACCACCGCGGTCGCCAAGTGTTTACTGGACCACTCCCCCGTGTGGACCGAGCGGTTCCGTCACGAGATAGCGGCCTATCGCTCCTTCGTCCGGCACCGGCCCCCGGTGCGGGCACCGCGCCTCATCGCCGCGGATCCTGAGAACTGCGTCCTGGTGGTCGAGCGGATGCCCGGTCGTGCGGCGGCCCTCACCCGCCATCCGGCGCAGGCTCCGTCCAGGACCGATCTGCGGGCCGCGCTCGGCGCGGTCGTCCGGCTCAACACCTGGCAGCCGCCGGCCGGGATGTTCGGCAAGCCGCTCGACTACGCGACGCGGATCGCCCGCTATCACGAGCTCGGTCTGTTCACCGACCGGGACCTGGGCGATCTGCAGAAGCTGATACACGGTCTCGCGAGCAGCAGGCAGGGCATGAACCAGTTCTGCCATGGCGACGCGCTGCTCTCGAACATACTGCTGTCACCGGCGGGTCCGGTGCTCGTCGACTGGGAGCACGCGGGCTGGTATCTGCCCGGGTACGACCTGGCGACGCTGTGGGCGGTCCTCGGGGACGCCCCGGCGGCGCGTCGGGAGATCAGCAAGCTCGCCCAGGCCCGGGGGGCCGCGGCGCGGGACGCGTTCCTGGTCAATCTGATGCTCGTCCTGACCCGGGAGATCCGGATGTACGAGACGGCGGTGCAGCGCGCGATGCGGGAGACGCCCCCGTCGGGCGCCGGTGGCGACCGGTCCCGGCAGGGGGCGCAGCCGAGTGGTCCGGTGGCGGGCGAGGAGCAGCGGCTGCTGCTGCGGCGCCTGCACGACGACTGCGCGATGGCCCGGCGGGCCGTGCGCGCCGCGGTGGGCACGCGCTGAGCCGGGCGGGCGGGGCCCTCGCGGGAGTGAGCCCCCGTGCCGCGCGCCTCAGGGCGGCACGGGGCGCGCGGCACGGGGCGGCGGAAGAGGCGGGGAGCGGCAGGAGCGGACTGTATACATTCATTGGTCCACTCCACTGACGCGCCGCAGGCCCGGGGGCCATCGCCGCGAAACTCCGCGACACGCCCGCTGACGTGCGAAATCCTTGCTGTGGCGGATGATTGACGGATCGTCCGCCAGCCGATACCTCTGTAGGCGAGTCGGCCCAGCAGGCTTGTCGCGCATCACCCGTCACTGGAGGCTGCATTGCAAGGTTCCGTCCCCCCACGACCGAGGCCCGCCCGCAGACACGTATGGAGAGCGGGGGGCGCCGTGGCGTCCGCCGCCCTGCTGCTGCCCCTGGTCTCAGCCGGTCCCTCGGCCACCGCCGAGAAGCCCGGATCCGGCACGTTGCAAAGGGAGTTCGCCGCGGCATCGGCACGGTACAAGGTGCCGCAGAGCGTGCTGCTCGGTGTCTCGTACCTGCAGTCCCGCTGGGACGCGCACAGCGGCGCCCCCAGCGTCACCGGCGGCTACGGCCCGATGCACCTGACCGACGCCAGGACCGCGCTCGCCGAGGCGCCGCACCATGCGGACGGCACCGAGGACGCGCGCGGGGACAGCTCCCGCGCGGTACGGACGGCCACCGTGAAGGCGCTGCCCCAGGCGTCCGAGCTGCCCGCGCGGCTGCGCACCCTGGACCGCGCCGCCCAGCTGACCGGGCTGCCCGCGAAGGAGCTGCGGGAGAGCCCGGCCGCCAATGTCGAGGGCGGCGCGGCGCTGCTGGCCGCCGCCCAGCGTGAGCTGGGTGAGCCGCTGAGCGGCGATCCGGCCGACTGGTACGGGGCGGTCGCCCGCTTCTCCGGCGCCGACGACTCCGCGACCGCCACGACCTACGCCGACGACGTGTACGCGGTGATCCGGGGCGGCGAGCGGCGCACCACGGACAGCGGCCAGCAGGTCGCGCTGCGCGCGGTTCCGGCGCTCACGCCCGACACCTCCCAGCGGGCCCGGCTGGGGCTGCGCGGTCCCAAGGCCGCGAAGACGGAGTGTCCGACGACGGTCGCCTGCGAGTGGGTACCGGCGCCGTACGAGGAGTTCGGCGAGGGCGACTACGGCAACCACGACAAGGCGGACCGGCCGAAGTCCCAGTCGGTCGACTACATCGTGATCCATGACACCGAGGGGTCCTGGGACACCACCCTGCGGCTGGTCCAGGACCCGACCTACGTGTCGTGGAACTACACCCTGCGCTCCTCCGACGGACACATCGCCCAGCACGTGGCGCTCAAGGACGTGGCCTGGCACGCCGGGAACTGGTACACCAACGCCAAGTCGGTGGGTCTGGAGCACGAGGGCTTCCTCACCGCGCCGGACGCCTGGTTCACCGAGGCGATGTACCGCACCTCCGCGCGCCTGGTCACGTATCTGGCGAAGAAGTACGACATCCCGCTGGACCGGCAGCACATCCTCGGCCACGACAACGTGCCGGGCACGACCACGTCCACGATCCCCGGGATGCACACGGACCCGGGCCCGTACTGGGACTGGGCGCACTACTTCCAGCTGCTCGGCAAGCCGTTCCAGGCCACGGCGGGCGCGACCGCCGACGTGGTGACGATCCGGCCGGACTTCGCGACGAACAAGCCGCCGTACACCGGGTGCGAGAAGGCCGGCGAGGCGTGCGCGCCGCACGGCTCGGGCGCCGTACGGCTGCACACCGCGCCGGACGAGAGCGCGCCGCTGGTGAAGGACATCGGGCTGCGTCCCGGCGGTGACGCCTCCACGATCGACGTCAACGACATGGGCGCCCGTGCCTCGACCGGCCAGCAGTTCGCGGTCGCCGAGCGCCAGGGCGACTGGACGGCGATCTGGTACCTCGGCCAGAAGGCGTGGTTCAGCAACCCGGGCGCACGGCCGACAGCGGTGGGCGCCAAGGCCTCGGTGCTGACGCCGAAGGCCGGGGTCGCCGAGGTGCCGGTGTACGGGCGTGCCTATCCGGAGGCGTCGGCGTATCCGTCGGGCGTTCCGGTGCAGACGGTCTCCGCCCTGCCGTACAAACTGCTCGCGGGCCAGCGGTACGTGGTGGGTGGCCGGGCGCCGGGCGAGTACTACTACTCGCCGGTCTTCGACACCACCGCGCACCAGGTGGTGCGGGGCAAGGAGATCTACTACGAGATCCAGTTCGGGCACCGGGTCGCCTATGTGAAGGCGGCCGATGTCGAGGTGCGGCCGGCCGCGCGCTGACCCCACCCCGCGGGAGATCGGGCGTCACCGGCCGGGAAGGCCGGTGACGCCCGACACGCGTCCCGCGCTCGCGCGCCGTGCGTCACGTGGCGCGGACGGCGCGTCCGTCCGGTGCGTCAGTAGCGCAGGACCGCGGCGATCCGGTCGTGCGCGGCGAGCGCGTCGTCGGGGAGGAAGACCACTTCGGCGCCGCCGTCCAGCGCCGTCTCCACGAGTTCGTCGACGATGTCGTCGCGTACGTCGGGGCGGGCGGCCGTCGCGTCGTCCACGGCGACCAGATGGCCGTCGCAGACCCGGACGGTACGGCGGTAGTGCTCTTCGAGTGCGACCAGGCCCGCTCGCTTCTCGCGTACCGACTCCCAGACCTCGTCGAGTCCGGCACCGAAGGCACGCCGGCCCCTGGCACCGTCCAGGCGGTTCATCACCTCGTCCTTCTCGCGGCGGGCGTACGCCTCGATCACGGGCCGGAGTTCCTTGAGCAGGACGGGGGCGGGGCCGTTCGTCAGACCGCCCTTGACGAGCCGGCCGGCCGCCGCGCGGGTGGCGCTGCCCGCCTCGTCCAGCAGGGCGAGGGCCGGTGCGAGGCCGACCAGATGGAGCGGCCGGGGCCGCTCCGCCAGGACCTTGCCGACCGCGTCGTCGACGGTCCGCAGGAACCGCCGGGTCTCCTCGTCGCGGAAGGTGCTGGGTGTGTCGCCGATCCGTTCCTCACGTTCGACGTCCCAGCTGTCCTGCGGCGCCTGCATCGGGAATCCGTCCTCGCGGTGCTCGTGCAGCCGCTCGCCGGCACCGCTCCACAGCGTCGCGCGGTCGGCGGCGATCCCGAGCACCCAGTACGGCCGCGACTGCGCGGTGGCGGCCACCAGATTGCGGGTGAGGTACGTGTCGCTCAGGACGACGCGTTCGGGCACCTCGCGCGGCAGGTACCAGATCCCGTGGTCCTCGGCGTCGGCGAGGACCAGCAGTCCGTCGAGCGCGTGGCTCAGGTCGACCTCGGTGACGGCCTGGGCGAGGCGCGCCCTGACCGAGGCGTGGGTCCGCTTGTCGAGCTTCGGCTCGGCCTCCAGCCGGCGCCCGGCCTCGGCGACGAGTTTGCGCAGCCGTACCGCGTCCTGATCGCTGCGGGGCTCACGCCGGTGCGTGGGCATCGTCAGGGATACAGCCGGGTACGGGCGCGGTGTGCGGAGCTCCCGCAGGACGTCGGGCGTCAGAGCATTGCTGTCCATGCTGTCCCTTCGCTCGATGAAGGTCCGGCGGCGGACCGACGCCCGGCGCCCGGATCCTCATGCGTGCAACCATTTTGCGGGACTTTGTCCGGCTCCGCAGGCGGGGCGTCGCGGGAGGGCCCCGGGACCCTCCCGCGAGGGGGCTGCGAACCCCCGATCACCAACCCCCGATCACGAATCCTCGGGGAAGACGTACGTGCGGCCCGCGATCACGCGGATCGTCCGCTCGCCACCCGGCAGCAGGGTACTGCGCAGGGTCAGGTCGGTCGTACGGCTCGCGTGCAGCGTGATCCGGTCGGCCCGGCCGCCGGACCAGGCGATGTCGAGCGTGACGCCGCCACGCGCCCGCAGTCCGGTCACCTGGCCGTCGGGCCAGGCGGCGGGGAGGGCGGGCAGCACCTCGACCGGACCGTGCTGGCTCTGCACCAGCATCTCGGCGACCCCGGAGGTGGCGCCGAAATTACCGTCGAGCTGGAACGGCGGATGCGTGTCCCAGAGATTCGGCAGCGTGGAGCCCTTGAGCTGCTCGGAGAGCATCGTGTGGGCGTGGTCGCCGTCCCGCAGCCGCGCCCAGAAGTTGACCTTCCACGCCTTGCTCCAGCCGGTCCCGCCGTCGCCGCGCGCGGTCAGCGAGACCTTCGCGGCCTCGGCCCACTCGCTGCCGGCTTCGATCTGCCGGCCGGGGTGGAGACCGAAGAGGTGCGAGACGTGGCGGTGGTCGTCCGTCGGGCTGTCGATGTCGGTCTTCCACTCCTGCAACTGACCCCAGGAGCCGATGCGCAGCCCGGGGTCGAGCCGGCCGAGGGTGTCCTCCAGCCGGGTGCGGAAGTCGGGGGCGTCCCCGAGGGTCCGCGCGGCCTCCAGGGTGTTGGTGAACAGGTCGTGGACAATCTGCTGGGACATCGCCGCGCCCACCGTGAAGTCACCGTGTTCCGGGGAGTAGCTGGGGGTGACGACGAGCTTTCCGTCCCGGGGGTCGGTCCTGAGGTTGTCGAGCCAGAAGGCGGCGGCCTCCTTCATCACCGGGTAGGCGGTGGAGCGCAGGTAGTCGGTGGAGCCGTTGAAGCGGTAGTGGTCGTACAGCTGCTGGGTGAGCCAGGCGGCGGCTTCCGGGAACCAGAAGGAGCTGGCGTACTCGTGGACCCCGGTGAAGCCGTACGGATTGGTCTCGTTGTTCACGACCCAGCCGGCCGAGCCGAAGATCTCCCGCGCGCTGCGGCGGCCGGGCTCGCGCATCGCTTCGACATAGCGGTCGTACGGGGCGGTGGTCTCGGCGAGATTGGTGACCTCGGCGAGCCAGTAGTTCATCTGGAGGTTGATGTTGACGTGGTAGTCCGCCGACCAGGGCGGGTCGACGACGTTGTTCCATACGCCCTGGAGGTTCGCGGGCAGCGAGCCGGCGCGGGAGGAGGCGATCAGCAGATAGCGCCCGTACTGGAAGAAGAGCGCTTCGAGGGCCTTGTCGGCGGCGCTCGTCCCGTCGGTGTAGCCCGCCAGGAGCTGGTCGGTGGGCAGGTCCGGGAGCCGCTGGCCGATGTCGAGCGAGACCCGGTCGAAGAGCGCGCGGTGGTCGCCGACGTGCTCGGCGCGCAGTTCGTCGTACGAGCGGCCGGCTGCCGCGTCCACGGCGCCGGTGACGGCTCCGTGCGGGTCCTCGCCCCGGTAGTCCGGATAGGTGTCGGCGTAGTCGGTGCCCGCCGCGAGGACGAACCAGGCGCGGTCGGCGCCGCTGACGGTCAGGGTGCCGTCCGCGCCGGCACTGACCTCGCCGCCCTCGGCGATCACCCGGATCTGCGCCTCGAACCGCAGCCCGTTGTCCTGGAGCGCGCCCTGGACGGTGAGCCGGTCGCCGGTCGCGGCGGCGGTGTGGTCCGCGCGCGGCGAGGTGTAGCGCAGGGTGAAGCCGACCGAGCCCGGCCGGTCGGCGGAGAACCGTCCGGCGATGACCTTGCCGGGGCAGGAGGCGAAGAACTCCCTGCTGTACGCGACGTCTTCGTGGGTGTACGCGACGGCCGCGACGGCGGACGCGAGATCGAGGGAGCGCCGGTACGAGCCGTCGGGGGCCGCCGGAGCGCCGGGCACGGCCAGCTCCAGATCGCCGAAGACCTGGTAGGCGCCGAAGCCGTGCTTCGGCTGGCCGAGTTCGGCGGCGACGGCCTCCGGGGTGAGCTTGCCCTCGGCGTCGAGCCGCTCCTGGACGGAGGCGAGGGCGCCGGGCCGGGGCTCGGTCCAGTCGCCGTGGTCGTATCCGCCCGCCGCGCCGGGGCCGCCGGTCCAGAGCGTCTTCTCGTTGAAGGTGAGCCGCTCGGTGGCGAGGGTCCCGTACACACTGGCGCCGAGCGCGCCGCTGCCGATGGGCAGCGACTCGCGCTCCCAGTCGGCGGCGGGCGAGGTGTACCAGAGGGTCAATTCATCGGAGGGGTCGGCCGCAGCGGCCGTTCCGGACATCACCGGAACTCCCAGCGTCAGGGCGCCTGTTACTCCGAGAGCGGACTTGAGCGTCGTTCTGCGACTGATACCAGGAGTCATGGCCAGCACCGTAAAAGTCCGATGACTGTTTTTGCAAGGGACATGACAAATTAACTCCGTGGACACGACCGGCCCGGATCGGTGCCGGGTCCGGCCGTACGGAGTCCGCCGGCTCGGCCGTGCGGTCCCGGCCGCGCCGAGAGCGGCGCCGCTGGAGCCGGGATCAGCCCTGCTGGAACAGTTCCGCGGGCAGCGGCTTCAGCAGAGCGTAGAGGTCGTCGGTGATCGGCCGGTCCCAGCTGGCGATGGTGACCAGGACCTTGTCACTGCGGTCGAACTGCACGCAGGAGATCCGGCTCTCCGAGAGCTTGAGGCGGCGCACGATCAGCAGGTTGTCGCCCTGCATCACCGGCATGTCCTCGACGCCGATGACCTCGACGGGCTCTTCGTTCTCCAGGGCCAGCAGCAGTTGGGCGACCTCGAACGGAACCTGTCCGTCGTCCAGGGCCCGCGCCGGGGAGCCCTCGGGCAGATTGCCGATGACCATCGCCGGACCGCGTCCGCCGAAGAGGTCGTACCGGAGGAAGACACCCTGGCAACTGCCGTCGGGCGCGGGCAGCAGACCCGCCCCGAGATTCCCGGGCCAGTCACCCGGGTCCATGGCCAGGACATCGAAGTCCGGGCCCGCGGGTGTGGCGGCGCTGCGGCGGCGGAGAAAGGACATCCCACCATGGTACGGGTTCACGCCACTTCGTCCGCGCCGGGTGCCGGGGTCCCGGAGACCGGCTCCGGCACATCGTTACCAGTGGTACGGGCGGGGCGGGCGTGACGAGTGAGGCCGGGCCTGTCAGGCGGAGCGCGCCGCCAGGTCCCGGAGCAGAGCGAGGGCCTCGGGAGCCCGCTCGTACGGCACGAACAGATGGTCGTGGTGGAAACCCGCGACGACGTTGCAGCTGAGGCCGGCCCCGGCGAGCTCCGCCGCGACGGCGGCGGTCAGCCCGACGGCCGCCAGGGCGGAGTGCACGCGCAGGGTGATCCAGCCGGCCGTGTAGTCGTACGGCAGCCCCGCCGCGTCCGCCTCCTCCGCCCGTACGACCAGGGTCAGCCCTTCCGCCTCGGCGACGGTGACGACAGGATTCAGGCCGGGGAGCGCCGGGCCGGGGTGCGCCGGGGGTGTGCCGGGCAGGGCGGGGCCGGCGCTGTGGGTGAAGACGTAGCGGCCGGGGTTCAGCTCGGGCCGCATCCCGCTCAGCAGTTTCCGCAGATCACGCTCGCCGCTCATGATCGTCAGATTACGGTGCGCGGTGGGGACGGCCGGATCCGGACGGCGCGGCGTGCCGCGTCTCCGCCTCAGGTGGGGTCGAACTCCGCGGCAGCGCAGACGGACCGCAGCGAGCGGCGCAGCGCCGCCGCGTGCACGGCGTCCGGCCGCCGTTCCGTGCGGACCAGCGCGGCCGAGGCGCGGAGGACGCCGCCGCAGTGAGGGGTGGCACGGTCCGGGGCCGCGCGGGCCAGGGCCCGTACGAGCGCGTCGTCGACCCGGTCGATCTCGGCGCGCACGGCGGAGAGTTCCGGCCTGCCTGCCGGGGCCTCGGCGGGATCGGCGTCCCAGCGGCGGAGCAGCGCCCGCTGTACGGCCTTGCCGGCCGCGATCTGGTCCCGGAAGATCCGTACCGTCGCCACCGGGTCGGCGCCCCGTTCACGCGCCCGGTGCGCGACCGTGTCGAGGACCCGCCGCTCACGGACCGGATCGTCCACGGGGCTCCCGGTGCCCCGTTTCGCCGCCGCGACCAGGTCGGCGATCGCGAGGCGCCGCGCGGAGAGACCGGCGACCGGCCGGAGCCGCGCGACGGGGTCGGCGCCAGGCTGGAGCGCTGAGGGGCCGGCGTCCGGCTGGAGCGCCGAGGGGCCGGGGCCCCCGGCGGGCAGGGCGGCGGCCGTGCCCGCGCCGAGGAGGAGAGCGGTGGCGGCGGCGCCCGCCGTGAGCCACCCGCGTACGGAACCGGTGGGATCCATGGACGTCTCTCCGCTCAGCCGGGTCGGGACTCCGAGCGTAGGTCCTGTCCGGCGGGCAGGCGGGGAAGGGCACACCGCCACCGCGTGTCAGATCCCGAACTCCCTGAGCTTCGAGAGGAATTGCCCGGGCCGCGCCGCGTGCACCAGATGGCCCGCCTCGATCGTGGCCGGGCGGGCGTCCCGAATCCGGTCGGCCGTCCAGGCGGAGTTCTCCTGGGTGATGCGGCTTTCGCCGCCGCCCGCGATGACCCGGGTGGGGACCGTGATCCGGTCGAAGCGCGCCCGCCGGAGCGGATCTGGGTCATTCAGCTGGGCGTCGACGGACGGAACAACAGGCCGGTCGACATCGAGCGCGCCCGTCGGCCGCCCGGCAGACACACCAGCGGTTCTCCCTCCCCCGCCAGGTGGCAGGCCAGGCGGGTCCCGTCGTCCGCGCTGAAATTCGGCATGCCCTGATCGTCGCGGTGCGCCGCCGGTCAGGGCAAACGGCTTTCGCCCGGGTCCACGAGCGTCATGGCCCTTGACGCTCGTGGACCCGGGCTGAATTGCTGATCCCGGAGCAGTCGACCGAATGATCGGTTGGCCACGTGCCGCACAACACCCGCTCCGGAGACCTGTCCCGAGAGACCCGCCCCGAGAGACCCTGGAGTGCGCCCATGACCCCTGCGCCGGACGCGGCGGACGCGGCGGAACGGCTCAGCCGCGAGGAGCTGGCCGTACGGCAACTGGAGCGGCTGCGGTCCACGCTGCGCCGGGCCTACGAGCGCGTGGGCTTCTACCGGCAGGCCTTCGACCGGGCGGGGCTGCGCCCGGAGGACTGCCGCTCGCTCGCGGACCTGGCGCGCTTCCCGTTCACCGCCAAGGCCGATCTGCGGGACAACTATCCGTTCGGGATGTTCGCCGTGGACCGGTCCGAGGTACGGCGCATCCACGCCTCCAGCGGCACCACGGGCCGGCCCACCGTCGTCGGGTACACCCAGCGGGATCTGGACACCTGGGCCGATCTGGTGGCCCGCTCGATCCGGGCGGCCGGCGGGCGTCCCGGGCACATGGTCCATGTGGCCTACGGCTACGGGCTGTTCACCGGGGGGCTCGGGGCGCATTACGGCGCCGAGCGGCTGGGCTGCACCGTCGTCCCCGCCTCCGGAGGGGTGACCGCCCGTCAGGTCCAGCTGATCCAGGACTTCCGCCCCGACATCATCATGGTGACGCCCTCGTACATGCTCACGCTGCTCGACGAGTTCGAGCGCCAGGGCGTCGATCCCCGTTCCACCTCGCTCCAGGTGGGCCTCTTCGGCGCCGAGCCGTGGACGGAGGAGATGCGGCGGGAGATCGAGGAGCGGTTCGCGATCGACGCGGTGGACATCTACGGCCTGTCGGAGGTGATGGGCCCCGGGGTGGCACAGGAGTGCGTGGAGACGAAGGACGGCCCGCACATCTGGGAGGACCACTTCTATCCGGAGGTCGTCGATCCGTCCACCGGTGAGGTGCTGCCGGACGGCGAGAAGGGCGAGCTGGTCCTCACCTCGCTCACCCGGGAGGCGATGCCGGTCATCCGCTACCGGACCCGGGATCTGACCCGGCTGCTGCCCGGCACGGCCCGGGTCTTCCGGCGGATGGAGAAGGTCACGGGCCGCACCGACGACCTGGTGATCCTGCGCGGGGTGAATCTCTATCCCACCCAGATCGAGGAGATCGTGCTGCGTACGCCGGGGGTGGCTCCGCACTTCCAGCTCCGGCTGACCCGCGAGGGCCGGATGGACGCGCTGACCGTACGGGCCGAGGCCCGAGCGCAGGCGGGCCCCGGACAGCGCGCGGAGGCGGCGCGGGCGATCGCGGCCTCCGTCAAGGACGGCATCGGGGTCTCGGTGGGGGTGGAGATCGTCGATCCGGGGACGCTGGAACGCTCAGCGGGAAAGAGCCGGCGGATCGTGGACCTGCGGACGGCGTGAGAGGGCCTCCTCCTCAGGGTCGCCGAACAGTCCCCGGGGGCCGGGCGGGCCGGCCGCTCACGGGCTGATGGCGAGGAACACGAACGCGGCGAAGATCCCCAGATGGACCCCGCCCTGAAGGAGCGTGGCGCGTCCGGGTGCGACGGTCAGGGCGCCCACCACGACGGTCAGGGCGAGCAGCACCATATGGACGGCGTTGAGCCCGAGTACCAGCGGTCCGCTCAGCCAGATGGTGGCGAGCGCGATGGCCGGGATCGTCAGCCCGATGCTCGCCATGGCCGAGCCGAGGGCCAGGTTGAGGCTCGTCTGCACCCGCTCGCGGCGGGCCGCGCGCACGGCGGCGAGGGTCTCCGGCAGCAGCACCAGGAGGGCGATGACCACACCGACCACGGCCTGCGGCAGCCCGGCCGACGCCACGCCCGACTCGATGGTGGGTGAGACCGCCTTGGCGTCACCGACGACCGCGACCAGCGCGATCAGCAGTATCGCCAGGCTCAGGGTCGTCGCCCGCCGGGTGGGCAGCGGCGCGTGGGTGTCCTCCTCCCGCAGCTCGCCCTCCTGGGTGACCGGCAGGAAGTAATCGCGGTGACGTACGGTCTGGACGGCGACGAAGAGCCCGTACAGGACGAGTGAGGCGACGGCGGCGAAGCCGAGTTGCGCCGGGGAGAACTGGGCTCCCGGCTTGCTGGTCGTGAACGTCGGGAAGACCAGGGTCAGGGTGGCCAGCGTCGCGACGGTCGCCAGCGCCGCGCCGGTGCCCTCGGCGTTGAACACGGCGAGTCTGCTGCGGATCGCGCCGACCAGCAGGCACAGCCCGAGGATGCCGTTGCAGGTGATCATGACGGCGGCGAAAACGGTGTCCCGGGCGAGCGAGGCGGTCTTGTCACCGCCGTCGATCATCAGGGTGACGATGAGCGCCACCTCGATGAAGGTGACGGCGACGGCGAGGACGAGGGAGCCGAACGGCTCCCCGACCCGGTGCGCGACGACCTCGGCGTGGTGTACGGCGGCGAGCACCGCGCCCGCGAGGCAGAGGGCGACCAGCGCGACCGCGTAGCCGGGCAGATGGCGCCCCCAGCTGAGCGCGAGGGCGACCACCGCGATCAGCGGCACCACCACGGTCCACTGGGACAGCAGTGCCCTCGGGCCGGTGCGCGTACTCATGAGCCACACGCTGCCAGAGGCGCCGGAGGTACGCGCGGTGAGCTGCGCCGGACGGCGCCCGCCCCGCGCGGGCGTGATGTCGGGTCAGTTTCCCGGTGGGTGACGGGCAGGATGGTCCACCGGGACCACGACAGTCACTGTGCGGGAGGAGGTCCGGTGACGGAGGACGAGGACGCCGTGGGCTTCGGCCCCCGCTCCGGTCGGACGACCCTGCGGCACGGCTCGGCCGAGCGGGCCGGGCTGATCCCCGGTCAGCTGGAGGAACTGGTCGCCGACGCGGTGGCCTTTCTGGGGCCGTCCCCCGCGTATCCCTCGTACGCGGGCGCCGTCCTGCTCGCCGGGCGGGGCGGGACGGTGGCGCTGCACCGGGCGATCGGCTCGGCGGTGCGGTACGCGGCGTACGACGAGAGGACGGATACCGGGGTGGAGTTGCCGGCCGGGCAGCGGATCGCCATGGCCGGGGACACGGTCTTCGACCTCGCCTCCGTCTCCAAGCTGTTCACGTCGATCCTCGCGGTGCGGCAGATCGAGCGCGGCGCGCTGGAGCTGGAGGCGGAAGTCGCCGCGTACCTGCCGGAATTCGGGCGGGCGGGCAAGCAGGACATCACGGTGCGCCAGTTGCTCACCCACACCTCGGGGCTGCCTGCCTGGATCCCGCTCCACCGGGCACCGGCCGGGAGGACGGGGGCGGCCCTGGAGCCGATGGAGGGCAACGAGCCGGGAGGCGGCCGCGAGGGCGGGCTCCGGCTCCTGTGGGAGCAGGCTCCGGAGCGGCCGCCCGGCACCGCCTACCGTTACTCGGACCTCAATCTGATCGCGCTCCAGCTGCTCCTGGAGAAGATCACCGGTCACCCTCTGGATGCACTGGTCCACGACGAGATCACCGCTCCCCTCGGGATGCACCGCACGCGCTACAACCCGCCCGCCTCCTGGAAGCCGAAGATCGCCGCCACCGAGGACGCCCGGCCGCCGTGGTCGGGCCTCGACCGGGGACTGGTGTGGGGCGAGGTCCATGACGAGAACGCGTACAGCCTCGGCGGCGTCGCCGGCCATGCCGGTGTCTTCTCGTGCGCCTGGGACCTCGCGATCCTGGCCCGTACTCTGCTCAACGGCGGCGCGTACGGCCGGGCGAGGATCCTGCGCCCCGAGTCCGTGGAGCTGATGTTCGGCGACGCCACCACGGGCTTCCCCGGCGACGCGCACGGCCTCGGCTTCGAGCTGTACCAGCACTGGTACATGGGCGCCATGGCGACCCCGCGAACGGCGGGCCACACCGGGTTCACCGGGACCAGCCTCGTCCTCGACCCGACGACCGACTCGTTCCTCGTCGTCCTCAGCAATTCCGTCCACCCGGTGCGCGGCCGGCGCTCCGGCAGCGCGCCGCGCGTGGCGGCCGCCGACCGGATGGCGCGGGCCGTGGCCGTGCGGCCGACGCGGGGCCCCACCGCGTGGTTCTCCGGCATGGCCGCCGCCACGACGGCCACCCTCACCCTGCCGCCGGTGGCGCCCGCCACACCGCACGGAGTGCTGCGCTGCGCCCTGTGGTGGGACATCGCGCCCGGTTCGGGAGCGCTGTTCCTGGAGGCGTCCGGCGACGCCGGTACGACGTGGCGTCCTGTGCCCTTCACCACCGTGCCGACGGGACGTGCGGGGTGCCCGGACCAGGAGCCGCGGGCCCGTCCGGCGGGCTCGGTCACAGGCTGGTCGGGACGGCTGTGGTACCGGCTGACCGCGCCGCTCGCGCCCTGGCACGGCACCGGGGTACGGCTGCGCTGGCGGTACACGACGGATCGGCGGTACGTCGGGCGGGGCGTGTACGTGGACGAGCTGCTGATCGAGGACGGTGCCCGTACCCTCTTCGACGAGGCACGCCAGCGCGACGCGGCGCGGATCGAGGCGGTGGGCTGGACGGCGTCCCCGGACTGACCGCCGGGATGGCGAGCAGGGTGTGAGGCCGGCGGGTTGCCGGTTCTGGCCGGGCTCGAAGGCTGCACCGAGCGCGGCTTCGATGGACCGGTGCGTGGATGGCAAGGCGCTGAGGGCGAGGTCGGGTGAGGTCGCGACATCCTCGTTCTGGAGGACACGCACCAGTGGTTCCGCCGGTCCGCTCCGCAGGACGACAGGGACAGCGGTTCCCGGTGCCGGGCCGGGAAGAGCCCGCCCCGGCCGGGACCGTCCCGGATGACGGTGCGGATCCGGCGGCCGCCCCCGGGCAGCCGCCGGATCCTGGGCATCAGCGATTGTCGTGCAGTTCCTGGTGCATCTGGGGCTGGTTGTCCTGGTCGTGGGTCAGGGCGAACTTCTGGACCTCGTTGTATCCCTTGGAGGCGATGCCGAGGATGTCCTTGTACGGGTTGACGCCCACGGCCTTCTTCGCGCCGCCGCCCAGAAGACCACCGCCGATTCCGCTGACCAGACCGTGGCCGGCGGCCAGCGGCTCGGCGGCCGGACCGAGCACGCTCCGGGGCAGGCCGGCCATGTCGGCGTACTTGTCGGTGAGGGCGTGGCGGACCATCGCGAAGAACGCGTCGTGCACGCCCGGGGGGTAGAACTTCTTGTAGAAGTCGACCGCCTGCTCGGTCATGAACACTCCGTCGTCGGTCTTCTTCCACTCCTTGTCGCGTTCCTGGTTCCACAGCGCCTCGACCTGGTCGGCGTTCTTGGGCATCAGCCACTTCTCGGCGGTGCCGAGGTAGTGGCTGACGTAGTGCCAGGCGCACATGAATCCGTCTGCGTCGTCCTTCGCGACGTCGACGCCCAGTCGCTCCATGGCCTGCAGGATCTGGGTGGAGAAGACGAAGGCGGCCCCGGTGGTGTATTTCTGCGAGACGGGCTCTCCCCACGTGGCGTAGTCCCACTCGCCGCTCTTGCGGTGCAGTTGCCGTACGGAGGCGTGCACCAGGCGCACCTTGGTGACGTTCGCCGCGAGTGTTCCGTCCCTCATCGCGTTCTTGTCGCCCATGTCGAGGAAGAGCCGGGAGGACTGCGACAGGCGCCGCCCGGGGCCGTCAACGCCGCCGAGGCGCCCGGTGGAGCGCAGGGTGAACGCGCCGGCCGGGGCGAGGTAGGTGCCGATGAGACCGACGGTGCCCTGGAGCATGGAGACTTCGCCGTGGTGGTGGGCGAAGAAGCTCTCCGCCGCTGTGACGTCCGCCTCGGACCAGTCCGGCGGCGGGGCCGTGGCCTCCTTGAGGAATTCGGCCAGCCTCGGCGGGAGTTGGGAAAGGTCCTGGCCGGGCTTGAGCGTGCCGATCGTACGGAACAGGGCGTTGACCCCGTCGATCTCCTTGTTGTCGATCAGGTCGGACACGAGTTGGTCGGCCTTCGGATCACCGGCCTTGTTCGCCGCTTCCAGTTCCGAAGCGATCGTCGCTGTCGTCAGTGCCACAGCAGGACTCCCATCCAGGGGTGCGGGGTTTCGCCGTCACAGGCGCGCGACCGGCCCAGACCTGCCGACCGAGGTCCGGCGCGGCAGCCGGACAGCCGACATGCTCCCGGCCGCCACGGCGAGCCCATAACCCCCCGCGCCAGGGGCATCGTTTCGTCCTCACCCGAACAGCCGACGACACGGCCCTGCCCCCGCCGCCACCATCCGCACCGACACACAAAGCCTGTACGCCGACGAGAAATCAGCAACTCAGCGGCGCAGGAAGCTGACAACCCGCTCCCTGACCAGGAGGGGGCGTCCTCGCACCCCGGGGCTGGACCCGCGACCGGCTCTCCACGTCCACCCGAACTCGTCCACATCCGTCCCGCCCGCGCGTTGACCGCTTCGGCCCCCGCGGGCACTGTCCTGGGTGGTCCGCCCACGCGGGCAGGGGGCCGTCGAGACCGGCGAAGTCACCATCGCGAGGCGTGCCGTCAGCCCCAGGCCCGGCGCGCGGCCCGAGCGGTGACACGTAGTGCGGCTGCTCCTCGCCTGAGCCGATGTCAAATCCGCGTCCGGGATGATCGGCGGATGGGCTGGTCGATCCGAGGAGTTTCCATGTGGCACGACCTGACGTCGATTCAGATCCCCATCGCGGAGAAGATCGTGCGCACCGTCGCGGTCTACGCGTTGATCGTGGTCCTGTTCCGGCTGAGCGGCAAGCGGGGCCTGGCGAACCTGAACACCTTCGACTTCGTCGTGATCTTCCTGCTGTCCAACGTCGTGCAGAACGCTGTCATCGGGAACGACGACAGCCTGCTCGGCGGGGTGATCGGCGCGGTCACCCTGGTCACCATCAATGTGCTGCTGAACCGGTGGCTGGCGCACGACGAACGAGCCGTTCGCCTCGTGGAGGGCAGGCCGAGCACCGTCATCGAGGACGGCCACCTGCTCCCCGATGCCCTCAAACACCTGGCGCTGCGCCCCTCGGAGATCGAACACGCGGTCCGGCTCCAGAGCGGTGAGGCGGTCGACGACGTCGCCGTCGGCCGCCTGGAGCCCGACGGGCAGCTGGTCATGGTCCTCAAGCCCCCGCAACAGGGCGCGACCAGGGCGGACATCGCCCGGCTGGACACGCGCCTCGCTGCCATCGAACAGCTCTTGACCCCCGCTCCGCCCCGGGACTGACGCCGTCCCCGGGCCCCCCGGGTCGCAGGCCCCGTCATGTGCCGCCGACGAACTCGGTTGCCTTCACCACCAAGCCCGCCCCGGCGCTGCGCACACGCACCGTGAGCACCACGACAGTCCCGCTCACCCTCTCCTGGAGGGCCACCGACACCGCCGCGCCGAAGGGGGTACGCCTTACCGCCCCCGTGGCCAAGACATACGGGCCGACCACCTGCGGCGCCCCCACCGCCAAGGCAGGCGCGGCCACCACCTGGTCCGTGACCGCCCCGCCGACGCCCCGCTCACGCCGCGTCCCGCTCACGCCGACGTCCCGCTCACGCCGACGTCCCGCTCACGCCGGCGCCGCCCCCGGATCCCGCTCGGCGTCCCGTTCCGGCTCCCCTCAGCGTCCCAGCGCCGCCATCGCCGCGTTGTGGCCCGGCACACCGCTGACCCCGCCGCCCCGGACGGCTCCCGCGCCGCACAGCAGCACGTTCGCGTGCGCCGTCTCCACTCCCCACCGGCCGGTTCCCTCGGCGGCGTACGGAAAGGAGAGGTCGCGGTGGAAGATGTGGCCGCCGGGCAGGCGCAGGTCGCGTTCGAGATCGAGCGGGGTCTTCGCCTCGATGCAGGGCCGGCCGTTCTCGTCCAGCGCCAGGCAGTCGGCGATCGGTTCCGCGAGCCGGTCGTCCAGCTGGGCGAGGGTCGAGGCGAGCAGTTCCGCGCGTACGGCGTCGTTGTCGTGCGCGAACAGCCGGGCGGGGGTGTGCAGTCCGAACAGGGTCAGGGTCTGGTAGCCCTGGGCGGCGAGCTCCGGGCCGAGGATCGACGGGTCGGTCAGGGAGTGGCAGTAGATCTCCGACGGCGGCGCACTCGGCAGCCGGCCGGCCGCCGCCTCCCGGTAGGCGGTGGCCAACTGCTCGTACCCCTCGGCGATATGGAAGGTGCCCGCGAACGCCTCCCGTGGGTCGACGCCGCGGTCGCGCAGCCGGGGCAGTCGGCGCAGCAGCATGTTGACCTTGAGCTGGGCGCCCTCGGCGGCGGGGGGCGGCTCGGCCCCGAGGAGGGCTGCGAGGGTCTGGGGCGAGGCGTTCACCAGGACCTGGCGGGCCGTCACCGTACCTTCGCCGTGCCCGCGCCCCGGTGTGTCTCCGACCGGTGTGTCGCCGCCCCGCCTGTCGCCGCCCGCGCCGTCGTCGCGGAACGCGACCTCGGCCTGTGTTCCGTCGGTGTCGATGCGGGTCACCTCGTGCCCGGTACGGATCTCCGCACCGGCGGCGCGCGCGGCCTCGGCCAGCGCGTCGGTGAGCGCGCCCATACCGCCGACCGGCACGTCCCAGTCCCCCGTACCGCCGCCGATCACGTGATAGAGGAAGCAGCGGTTCTGCGTGAGGGACGGATCGTGGGCGTCGGCGAACGTCCCGATCAGGGCATCGGTCAGCACCACGCCCCGGACGAGGTCGTCGCTGAACCGCTCCTCGATCGCGACCCCGATGGGCTCCTCGAAGAGTGTCCGCCAGGCGGTTTCGTCGTCGATCCGGGCCCGCAACGCCTCGCGGGTGGGCAGCGGTTCGGTCAGCGTGGGGAAGACCCGCTCGGCGACCCGGCCCGTCATCCCGTAGAAGTCCCGCCAGGCGGCGTACTCCTTCTCCCCGCCGGTCAGCGCGGCGAAGGACTCGCGGGTACGTCCCTGGCCCACCAGCAGTCCGCCGCCGCCCTGCGGGGTGTACGAGGAGACGGTGCGCTTGCGTACGGCGAAGCGCAGTCCCAGCTCGCGGACGATCTTCTCGGGCAGCAGGGACACCAGGTAGGAGTACCGGGAGAGCCGGGCGTCGACGCCCGCGAAGGGACGGCTGGAGACGGCGGCGCCGCCGGTGTTCCCGAGGCGCTCCAGCACCAGCACGGAGCGCCCGGCGCGGGCGAGGTAGGCGGCGGCGACCAGGCCGTTGTGGCCGCCGCCGACGATGACGGCGTCGTACGAAGCGTGTGCGGGCATGGGCCCTTGGTAACACGCGGATGATCGCGGGGCCAGAGGCCGGCGGAGATCGGCCGGGGCGTTCGGGGAGCGGTCCCGCGCCGACCGGACGGCGGGTGGCCGGACGGCGGGCCGCCGCCGACCGGCCTGTACCGTGCGGTGCCGTGCGTGCCGTGCGTGCCGTGCGTGCCGTGCGTGCCGTGCCGTGCCATGCCGTGCCGTGCCGTGCCGCTGTCAGGGGCCGGGCGGTCAGGGGCCGTGGCTGGAGTGCTGCCGGCGCAGCGCCGCCACGCGCTGGTACAGCGCGGCCGCCTCGGTGCCTCTGCCCAGCCGTTCCAGGCAGTACGCCTCGTCGTCGCGGGCCGCCAGGGACTCGGGATGGGCGGGGCCGAGGACCCGTTCGCGGGCCTCCGCGACCCGGCGGTAGACGGACAGGGCATCGGGCCAGCGGCCCAGCCAGCCCAGGCCGACGGCGACCTCCCGGAGGGAGACGAGCGTGTCGGGATGGTCCGGGCCGAGGACCCGTTCACGGATCGCGCGGACGTCGTGGGCCTCCGCGAGTGCCTCCTCCCAGCGGGCGAGGCGGCCGAGGCTGACGCCCAGGGCGTGCCGGGCGCGCAGGGTCTCGGGGTGGCCCGGCCCCTGGACGCGGGCGCGGTCGGCGACCAGGCCGCGGTACAGCTCCAGCGCCTCCGCGCCCCGGCCGAGCCGGCCGAGGCTGACACCGACCTCGTACCGGGCGGCGAGCGTGTCGGGATGGTCCGGGCCGAGCGCCTGGGCGCGGTCCGCCGCGACCTCGCCGTAGGCGGTCAGCGCCTCCGTCCGGCGCCCCAGCCGGCCCAGCGTGTAGGCCACTTCGAACCGGGTGACCAGCGTGTCGGGGTGCCGGGCGCCGAGCACCCGGGAACGGACCGCGGCGACCTCGCCGGCCAGTCGGTGGGCGTCCTCGATGCGGCCCAGCCTGCTCAGGTTGTACGCCAGATTGTGGCGGCAGCGCAGTGTGTCCGGGTGTTCGGGTCCCATCACCCGCTCGCGGGAGGCGAGGACGGACGCGTACAGCTGATGGGCCTCGAAGTGCCGGCCGAGCTGCCCCAGGGCGTACGCCGTCTCCTGGCGGGCGGCGAGCGTGTCGGGGTGGTCGGGGCCGAAGACGCGTTCGCGTCCCTCGGCGACTCGCGCGAACGCGCGCAGGGCGTCCGCCGTCCGGCCGGTCCTGCTGAGGGTGACGCCGACCTCGTACCGGCTGGCGAGGGTGTCCGGGTGGTCGGGGCCGAGGGTGTGCTCGCGTTCGGCGGCGACCGCCCGGTGCACCTCGCCCGCCTCCTTCCAGCGGCCCAGCCGGCCCAGGCTCAGCCCGGCGTTGTGCCGTCCGGTGAGCGCGGCGAGCTGCTCGGGCGGCGGGGTGGGCCGTCCGGTTCCGCCGAGCGCGGGGCCGGTCACGGCGGCGCGCGGGTCGGCCGGGCCGGTCCACTCCCCGGTCAGGCCCGCGGTGGGGTCGGGCGGCGTGGGCCGCGCCACGTGCGTGCCGGTCGCCTGGTGGCCGGTGGTCATGGACCGGGTCCAGGACGGCAGCGGGGCGCCGCCGGGAAACCGGGGCGGTGGAACGGGGGCCGCTCCCGCGACGGCCCGGTGCGGGCCCTCGGCCGAGCGCGCGGCGCTGATCCTGCGCCGGAGTTCCGCCGCGTCGGCGGGGCGCTCCCCGGGTGACTTGGCCAGCAGGTCGAGGACGATCCGGTCGAAGAAGGCGGGCAGTTCGGCGCGGTGCTTGCGCGGCGGTTCCGGCACGGTGTCGCGGTGGCCGATCAGTATCGCCCAGGAGTCGTCGAGGTCGAACGGCGGAGCGCCGGTGGCGATCTCGTACAGCACGCATCCCAGCGAGTAGAGGTCGCTGCGGTGGTCGATCTGGCCGGCGCCGATCTGCTCGGGCGACATGTAGTGCGGGGTTCCCATGGCGATGCCCGTGCCGGTGAGCCGCGAGGTGAAGTCGAGGTCATGGCCGAGGCGCGCGATGCCGAAGTCGCAGATCTTCACGGTGCCGTCGGTGAGCCGCACGATGTTGGCGGGTTTCAGGTCGCGGTGGATGACGCCCTGTTCATGGGTGTACGCGAGGGCTTCCGCGACCTGCTCGGCGATGTCCACGACGTCGGGCACCGGCAGCGGCCGCTGCTGGTTGTCCGCCAGCAGCTCACTGAGGTTGCGCCCTTCGAGCAGTTCCATGACGAGGTAGAGGACGCCGTCGTGTTCGCCGAAGTCGTGGACGACGGTGACGCCCCGGTGCTGGAGGGCCGCGGCGACCCGCGCCTCGCGGCGGAACCGCTCCCGCATGATCCGGGTGACGGCGTGATCCTGCTGCGGTCCCATCGGCTTGAGGCACTTGACCGCGACGCGCCGGCCGAGTGATTCGTCGCGGGCCCGCCAGACCTCGCCCATTCCCCCGCGCCCGATCAGATCGAGCAACTGGTAGCGGCCCTGGATCAGCCTGGTGTGCCCCATCGCGTGCTGTCGCCCCCGTCGCCTCGCCGTGCCCTCCCCGGCGCGTCCAGTATGGCTGGCCGGGTGGGGAGTGGGTACGGGGCGGGACGCGCGGCGGGGCTTCCACTCGCGGGGCGGGCGGCCCTGACCGTACGGCCGCACGCCGCCGTACGACGGCGTGCGGGCTCCTGCGCCCGACGCGAAGGAGCCCGCACTGCTGTATGAACGCCGCCGGCGTACGCCCCCCGGGGCGCGGTGTTACTTCTTGCCGTGGTTGGTGACGGTGCCGCCGACGGTCTGGGTGTAGAAGTCGATGACCTGGCCCCAGTTGCCGAAGTACTTGCGGGCG